>CAUWJA010000017.1:0-12887 GCA_963558905.1 uncultured Eggerthellaceae bacterium | reverse complement strand
CAGGCGATGCCTTCCTGGCTCAAGATTCGGCATGCGATGTAGCTGCGCAGGCCGCTTCGGCAGTAGACGGCGACCAGCGGAGCGGGTCTGCCATCGGGGGTTGCTGCGGAAAGGGCGGCTTTGAGTTCGCCGAGGCGTGCGCGAAGGTCGTCAACGGGGATGTTCACGGCACCCGGGAACCCGCCGCGGGCAACTTCGCCCGGCGTGCGCGCATCCAGAATGAAGGGGTGCGCTGCGGCATCGGCGCAGGCCAGCGATTCGAGCTCTTCCCAATGCAGCTGGGTGACGTGGCCGTCCAAGATGTTCTCGATCATGAAGCCCGCCATGTTCACGGGGTCTTTGGCTGAAGAGTACGGAGGCGCGTATGCCAGGTCGAGCTCGGTCAGGTCGTAGGCGTCCATGCCGGCTTTGATGGCGGTGGCCAGCACATCGATGCGCTTGTCAACGCCGTCGCGGCCGATGATCTGCGCGCCCAGGATGCGGCCCGTCGGACGCTCGAACAGGACCTTCATGGTCATGGATTGGGCTCCAGGGTAGTAGGTGGCATGGGATGCGGGTGAGAGGATCACCGAATCGAAATCGAGCCCGGCGGCTTCGGCCGCTTTCGCGGTGAGGCCGGTGGCGGCTATGGTCAGATCGAAGGCCTTCATGACCGATGAACCCAGCGAGCCTTTGTAGGTGCGCTCGATGCCGCAGATGTTGTCGGCGGCGATGCGTCCCTGGCGGTTCGCGGGCCCAGCAAGCGCGATGTGCGCCGGCAATCCGCTGACCAGATGCGTCGTTTCCACGGCGTCGCCAACGGCGTAGATGTCCGGATCGCCCGTGCGCATATGGGCATCGGTCTTGATTGCGTTCTTGATGCCCAGTTCGAGCCCTGCTTCGGCGGCCAGCGCGCTCTCGGGTGCCACGCCTATGGCCAAGATCGCCATGTCTGAAGCCAGCGGTTCGCGCCCGGCGATGTTCACGCGGAGGCCGTCTTGCGCATCCTCGAATCCGGTCACGTCCGCGCCCAGCTCCAGTGTGATGCCGTGTGCGCGCAGCTGGTTATGCAGGATGGGCGCCATGTCAGCATCCAGGGTGGGCATGACATGGGCGGGCCGCTGCACAACGGTCACGGCCACGCCGCGCTCGGTCAGGTTTTCAGCCATCTCCAGTCCGATGAAGCCGGCGCCCACCACCACGGCGCGCGTCGGATGCTCGCGTTCGATGAAGTCGGCGATGGCGAAGGTGTCTTCGACGGTGCGCAGGGTGAACAGGCGCGGAGAGCCCATGCCGGGCAGCTTCGGCGCGGCCGGGCGGGCGCCGGGCGACAAGATCAGCTTGTCGTAGCTCTCGGTGTAGATGCGGCCCGTTTCCAGAACGCGGACCTCTACGGTTTTCGCCGCGCGGTCGATGCGGACGGCTTCCTGGTGGACGCGCACATCGATGTTGAATCGGCTGCGGAAGCTTTCGGGCGTCTGCAATGTGAGCTTTGCCCGATCCCGGATGGAGCCGCCGATGTAGTAGGGCAGGCCGCAATTCGCGTACGATACGAATCCGGTGCGCTCGATGATCACGATTTCGGCGTGTTCGTCGAGCCTGCGAAGACGTGCGGCTGCGGTTGCGCCGCCTGCAACGCCGCCGATGATGACAACCTTCATGCTGGAACTCCTTCCAGAGGGTGCGTGGCGGAGGGATGACTGGCTGCCTGGTCAGATGTCGAAGACGGCGCCGCTTTCGAAGGCGCTGACGCGGTCGGGCCCAAGCGCAGCGCGAAGTCCGTCGATGGCGCCGCCCGTGCAGTGACCGGTGATGACGTGTTCCACGCCTGTCTCAAGCAGGTTGCGCGCGAAGCGTTCAACTTCGTCTGCCGCATTTTCATAAAGATGCAGTCCGCCTACGATGGCTTTTACGGGTTGTCCAGGGAAAGCGGTGCGGGCTTCGCGCACCACGGTCTCCCCGCCTGCGTGTGAGCAGCCGCTTGCGATGACGATGCCGTCGGGCTGCTCGAAGACCAGGAAGATCTCGTGGGAGAAATCATCGTTGCGCATGCGCAAGCCGCCATCCTGTGTATCCGCGACCAGCATGCCTTGCGTTGCTCCGAGGGCTTCAAGTCCGTGTGTCGTATGGGGGGATGGCCCAGATGCCGGGCGCGATGGCTGTAGGTTTGCGGATGCGGACCAGACGGTTGCCGGCGTTGGCGATGGTGCCGGGCCGGATGCCTATATATTCAGGGTTTGCTGCAGGGTCGAACGGATTCTTCCACCAGCAGTTCTCGGCGGCGAAGGCGGAGGCGAAGATGGGCGCGCGGCGGTTTTCGGCAAGGAAGGCCCGGATGCCGCCCGCGTGGTCGCTATGGGCATGTGAGAGCACGCATGCATCCACGTCCGCCAGATTCACGCCGAGCTTGCGGGCGTTTTGCACGAAGGCTTCCGTCTCGCCGAAGTCAAGCAGCAGGCGAAAGGGCTTGGACCCTGTTTCGAGCAGGGCGGAGAACCCCCATTCGCAAGCGAGCCCGTCGGGCGCGTTGTTGTCCATCAGAATGGTTATGCGCATGCGGCCTCCTTCTCGGCGGCGGTCCATTCGCACCATTATAGCCTGTGTCGGCTGCGGACCCCGTATCCCGTGCAGGCGGTGCCCATCCGGTCGGATTGCGGCTGGGGTTTCTCCGTATGCGCTTTCCGATGCCGAACGCGATTCGGATTATCGTCATGGACGCTCATCTGAACAACGGAAAAACGGCGGAGATTATGTCTTGTATGGGCGGAAAAACGGAATATGGGGGAAATGGCCGTAAAAACAGATCGGCTTGCATCGTTTCGACGCGATGCAGGCCGCTCTGCATCTCCGGGACGCTGTGGTTCGGGAATGCGCACCGCCTGTTTCCAAGGCGGATGCTGCGCCATCACATGAACGTGTGGAAGAGTTCGATCAGCACGGGCACCAGGGCAGAAAGAATCACGCCGTTGATCACCGAGAGCACGACGGTTTCCTCATTGGTGCAGCGGATCATCATGGGCAGCGTGGTGTCTTCGCTTGTAGCGCCGGCAGGCGCGATGCAGGTGGGATAGTTGAGATGCCTGGCAATCCAAGGGATGGTGAAAAACGATATCAGCTCGCGCAGCAGGTTCGCCATGAAGGTGATGCTGCCGATGTGCGCGCCTGCGATGCCCGTGAGCATGACGCCCGAAAGGCTGTACCAGCCAAGACCCGATGCTATGGCGCCGCCGACCGGAAGCGGGATGCCGCATAAGGGCGCCGCGAGCAGGCCGCCCGCAATCGAACCGACCAGGATGCCGAATGGGATGATGAGCGCCCGCACGTGGTACTCGCGGATCTTCGCCAGAAGACCCTTGCTTCCGCCCACGCTGATGCCCACGAAGAACATGAGCGCCATCAGGATCCAATCGGAATGCTCGACGATCCAATCCAGGGGGCGCAATCCGAGGTGCGAGAGTCCGTAGGCGATGCCCAGCGCGAGCGACCCCACAGCCATGATGATCATGACGGTTTCGCTTCCGGCCCCCTGACCGCCTTCGGATGCCGCTTGTGCGGCGTCTCTTTCGTGGCGGTCGGTGATGTCGCGCAGAAACAGGCGCGTGAGGATGTAGACGCAGACAACGGAGAGCACGATGGGGAAGACGGCGAAGGCAAGCGAGCTCAGGCCCAAGGAAACCAGTTCCTCCAAAAATGCATCGCGGCCGCCCAGCATGGCGCCCATCGAGAAGATGAGCAGTCCGGTCGATGCAAGCGTGAGCTTCTCGTTGGCTCCTTTGAGCGCGTCGGGAAAGACCGTCGCACCGATGGCGACGCCGACGCACATGATGATCAGGATTTCCAATGCCTCCCCTTTCGATCGAAACCGCCATTCTACGACAAAGCGTTCGCTGAGCGCTTGTCGCAGTGCGCAGAAACGGCTTTGAGCATGGAAATGGCGAAGCGGCGCCATGGGCAAGGACGCCGCTTCAAGAAGGGAAGGGGATTGCGGTTGCGGGATGGGATCCTATAGCTCGGCAGCGGGGCATCCATGCGCTTCAGCGATGGCCGGTGCGGCGGCGGCCTGTTTGCGGTCGGCCCGGATGGTTGCCGCCATGCGCGCGAATTCCATCAGGTAGCGGACGAACACGTAACCCACCATGATGCAGGCGAATGCGGTTTCAATGCCCACCAGCACATGGAGGACGTCGGGGTATACCATGCCCGCGTTCGCCATGGCGGTCAGCGTGCGGTCGAGTGCTGTGGCGGTGATCACGAAGGGGAAGGTCATTGCCGCGTAGCTGGGATAGAACTTCAGACGCAGGAGCAGCGGCATGCGGATGAGCACTGCAATCAGCAGCAGCTGGGCGAGCACGGCCAAGGCCAGGCAGAAACCGAGATGCGGTTCGGGCTCGACGGCAAGATAGCCGGCCAAAGACAGGCTCATGGGTGCGGTGTAGATGCAGAAGAGCGGCCGCGCGCCCTCTTCGACGGGGTGCTTGGCGTAGCGTGCGGTCACGACGGCCAGCAGCACGATGTACGCGGCGAATCCGAACCAGAACAGGCCCATGCCAAGCGTCTCCAGCCCGTAGGTGGGCGAGGTCACGGATGCGACGACGATGCCCACGTAGCAGATGAAGAACGTGGGGTAGACCTTCTTCAGGTCGAAGCGGATGACGTGGCGTACGGTGAACCAGACGATGAGCGCAAGGTGCGCAGCGACGGCTGCGGCCCAGATGGCCATGGCGGGGATGTAGGCGAAGGGAGCCAGATAGGTGGTGAGCTGCATGGTGGCCATGAAGGCGGTTGCGCTCACGCTTGCCAGGATGGGGTTGTCGAAATCGCGGCGGATTGAGCCTGCATCCACGATGGCGCGGCCGATCAGCAAAGAGAGCAGAAGCAGCGCGCAGATGCCGCATGCGGCATAGGCGGCGATGGAAAGCGGTCTGAGCAGGATGCCCAAGGCCGCAAGGCCCAACGCGACTCCGCCGGTGGGGATGGGGATCTTCACAAGGAATTCTTTCATGGGGAGCCTTTCGGTTCGAGCCGCGCCTGCTGTCGGGGAATGCGGTGGCGGTGTGCGGCGGATTTTCCGACATGGCCATTCTCGCTTCCTCGTACGATGATGTAAACTTATGCTTTGTAATGTATCAATCGTTTTATCTAATGGATATCCGTTTGCGGGAGGCAGGGTTTCCCTATGCTCGATTTCAGGGTCGATACGTTTCTTGCCGTATGCCGTCACCTCAACTACACGCATGCCGCCCGTGAGCTCAACCTCACGCAGTCGGCTGTTTCGCAGCATATGGCCCATCTCGAGAAGCATTACGGGGTGAAGCTGGTCGAATTCGAGGGCAGGTCCATGCGGCTGACGCAGGCGGGCGCCATGCTGTGCCGGGCCTTCCAGTCGTTTGCGCATGATGAGCTTCTGCTTGAGCGCCGCATGGCTTCGTTTTCCAGCAGTCAGGTCAGTCTCAACATAGGCATGACGCTCACGGCCGGTGAATACATCGTGGCCGCGCCTCTTGCCCGTTATCTGGGAAAACGTCCGGACTTACGGATTTCCATCGTGTCGCGCAGCACAGAGGGGCTTTTGCGCGATATGGCGAAAGGCGATATCGACTGCGCGTTTTTGGAGGGGTTTTTCGATAAGAGCGAGCTTGAGTGGGACACCTTGTGCGGACAGCGCCTGGTGTGCGTTTGCGCTGTGGACCACCCGCGTGCGGGAAGAGAGGCCTCGCTGGAGGACCTGCTCGGCGAGACGCTGATCGTACGAGAGCCCGAATCCGGATCTCGCGCCGTGCTCGAACATGCGCTCGCCGCCCGCAACCTCACGCTTGCCTCGTTTGCGCGCACCATGGAGGCGTCCAGCATCGGGGTCATCAAGGCGTTCGCGGAGGCGGGCCAGGGGATCTCTTTCGTATACGAGGCGGCGGTTTCCGACGACATCAAACGGCATCGGCTGGCTTCCATCCCCGTATCCGGCGCCCCCATCGTGCATGACATCTCGTTCGTGCGGCCGGCGGGCAGCCTGTTCGAAGATGAGTTCGACGAGCTGTTTCGAGGGGTTTCGGCTGAGTGCCGCGCTTGCATCTCTTGATGGAGCGCAAGCGTCTCAGGCGTAATCTTCGAACTCCAATCGGGTGGGGTCTTTCACCTCTTCCTCACGATCGCGTACCAATTCCCCATAGCCCTTGAGTGCTGCGAACGGCATGAACTGCCGCGCCCTATCGGGGTGTGCACGGGCGACATGGGGCCCATCGAGGGAGCGCCGTTTCTCTATGTCGCGCAGGATGGCCCGCCTGCGCTCATTCTCGAACACATCTGACGGATCAGGCATGATGCCCTCCTACCTGGCTGTTTCGTTCGCGTGCGGTTGCCTTCTCCTGGAGGCTTGCGGCTTTCAGCATGGCGTTTTTTCCGAAGCGTCCGCGCACGGCTATCACGGCTTGCTGCAGCCTGCGTTCCCGCTCATCCGCTTCCGTATCGTCGAACAGCGTGTGCGCGGCGAATCGTTCATCCGCAAGGTCGGCCAATCCTATGGAAAGGCGGCGGATGGGGATGTCCCGACGCGTCGTCTGATCGAACAGTTCGCAGAAGCGTCGCATGAGGTAGCGTTGCGAATCGGTGCAGCGGTCGAGCTTGCGGCTTGCTCCTGTGTGCCCCTCGAATTTCGATGCGCCGATGCGGCGCTTTCCGTGGCCCCCGTCGAAGAACGCGCCATCCGGTTCGTCTGCGTCGCGGGGGCTGATGGCCCCGCGTGCGTATCCCACATCCAGTGATATGCGCTCGCAGGCAAGGCCGTGTTCGACCAGATCGAGCACGCTTGAATCGACCATCTCCCTGAGAACCATGCGGGCTTCTTCGAATGAGTAATCGCACGGCAGCACCTGTCCGTTGGTTATCGATCGGCCGGCGGGAACGTACGCGTGGATGTCTGCGATGGTGCAGGGTTCCTGCCCCCAGGCGTGGTCTATGAGATATTCGGCGTTCTTGCCGAATTCCCGGTACAGCACGTCCGGGTCGATGGCGGCCACGCCTGCAAGGTCGTGCGCCCCGTGGGCGGCCAGCCTGCGTGCGATGCCCGGTCCTATGCCCCAGATGTCGGTGATGGGCTGATGAAACCAGACGTCCCTGCGAAACGATTCCTCGTCAAGGCAGCCTATGTTGTCCGGCGCATGTTTGGCGGTGATGTCCAGCGCCACCTTTGCCAGGAACAGATTGGGTCCTATGCCGGCGGTCGCGCAGATCTTCGTTTCTTCGGCGACGGCCTGCATGAGCGTTCGGGCGAAAGCGTGCGGCGTGGTCCGGTACAGCTCAAGGTAGGGCGTGGCATCGATGAAGCATTCGTCGATGGAGTACGCGTGTATGTCTTGCGCGGATACGAATCTGAGATAGACGGAATAGATGTCGGCTGAAACCTCCATGTAGCGGCGCATCCTGGGTTTGGCCATGACGTAATCCAGACCCTCGGGGATTTCGAATACCCTGCAGCGGTTTTTCACGCCCAGATCCTTCATGGCCGGGGTGATTGCCAGGCAGATGGTTGTCTCCGTGCGTTCAGGATCAGCCACCACCAGGTTGCTCGTGAACGGATCGAGTCCCCGATCGGCGCATTCGACAGATGCGTAGAATGATTTCAGGTCGATGCACAGGTATGTGCGGCCGTTGCCCACAGATTCCCCTCCGTCTTTCGATGCGCCTGCGATGCCGGTACGCACCGGGGTTCTTTCGATGCGCTGCCGAAGCGTTGTCCCTCAGCAGCGAACAAACGTTCTATTGCAAGCATTATACACGGACGCAAGGCCCATGCAATCATCTTTCCGCGGCGCCGCTTTCCACGATATCGATGAGTTCCTGCTGCGAATGGACGCCGGTTTTAGCGTAGATATGGCGCACGTGGGTCTTCACGGTATTGTGCGAGAGGACGAGCTTCTCTTGGATGACGGGCGCCGTGCGTCCGCGCGCGAGCAAGGCGAGCACATCGGCTTCGCGATTGGTAAGACCGAATTCCTGCGATACGGCAGCGCAGCGGTCGGCGAATGCGTCCGCCTCGCTGTGCTCTTCCGCCGGAAGGGAGCCCGGTGTTGCATCATCTGAGCCGAGGGCAGCGGCCTCGGCGGGGCTGATGGGCCTGATCGCATCGATGGCCGCGCAGAAGCTGTGGTGTTTGGCGACGTATGTGTTGTATGCGACGAAGGCGACGGATGCGATTGCGGCCGCGCATGCGACGGCACTGGGGCGGCCGGCGAAAATCCCCTGCGTGAACTGGACGATCAGCGCTCCGCAGCCGATTCCCAGCCATTCGGCGGCTATGGCGATGGATGATGTGACGAGGGCGGCCAGGGGGTTACGCGCTCCCACAGCTGAGATGAGTACGTATGTGAGCAGGGTGAAACAGTCCGATCCCGCCGTCATCAGGGCCGAGGAAGCCCCTTGAACGATACTTCCGCCAGCATCCAGGAGCACGAGCGGCATGGAGGATAGCGCACCGCATACCAGCAGAAACGACACGCTGTGCAGCGTGTCAGCGGATAGGCGCCGGCGCAGCACGGCGGCGATGAGGAACAGGAAGGTCATGGGTGCGCATGCTGCAATTCCCGCAACGGAGGCCGAGCCGGCTTCGATGCGCGCATCAGCCAAAGCGAACCCGCAAGCGGCGCTGAATACGGCGATTGTGACGAAGACGAAACTGGAGAGCGGCAGAAACGAAACCGGATGGGTGATATCCAAATCGGTGGGGGCGGGCACGCGGCGCAGATTGCCGAACAATTCGGAGGCGGCTGGGCGGGCAAACAGGTAGGAACCCGTGACGCAGGCCAGGTATGTCATGGCGGCTGCGGCATCGGGAAGGTCGGGTGCGGCTATGGCGAGCAGGCCCTTCATGCAGTAGCAAGCCATGAATGCCGTGGGAATGACGACCGTGCTGGCCTGCAGACCGGATTTCGCCAGTGCGACGCCGGCAAGCATGAAGAACCAAGCGCTGATGCCCCCGAGCGGGCTGCCTAAGGCGATGGGTGCCGGATTGCCGCTCACGAGACCGGTCAGCATGGCGGCCATACCCGTCGCCAGCACGACCAGGCACGTCAGGGAGAAGCCGCGGACATGCAAGATCCCCGGCCTTCGGTAAGCGGCGATTGCGATGGCCACGGCTATGCCCACTCCGCTATAGGTGGAAAGCTCCCTGCCTGCGGGAAACACCTGGGCCACGCGCGGGAACAGTTCTGCGTTCAGCAGATGGGTTGACAGGAGCAGAAGCGTAAGCGACGCGCAGGCGCAGATCGCCCGTGCGTCTAGGGTCTGTTCGGCTTTGTCGGCTCTGAGCATTGATCCTCCCTGCGTGTCTGTGCGAACGACTATACACCTGAATCTGCATGCGCACCTCACCCTCTCAAGGTTAGATGGCGCATATTGGCATATGTATTCCCAGGTCATAGCCTTATTTCATATTCGCCATAGCGGGGTGACGTTTTTTCAGTCGACAGGGGGCACCATGTGGGCGTCGCCGGGAAAGACATTTCAAGGCGGCGAGGGGCGCACCCGACCGGGGTGCGTGGAAATGCAACTCTCAAGGAGGGGTGGTTATGGAAACGAACGCCATGTCACGTCGCGGGTTCGTAGGACTGGGGGCGCTCGCCGCCGTTGCGGGCGCTGCAGGTTTGGCAGGATGCTCTGCGCCGAAGGGGTCGGCTGCCGACGAGTCGTCTTCAACCGGCGCCGCGGCCGTTCCCGAGTGGCTGGGTGAAGAACCGGAGGTTTCAGAGGCCGACATCGTCGAAGTCAAGGAGACGGACTTTCTGATCATCGGTGCCGGCACCGCGGGAATGTCGGCTGCCGCATCGGCGGCTGGACTGGGATTGGATTTCCTGCTCTGCGAAAAGAACACGGGCGTACAGGAAACGCGCGAGTACCTGGGTTTGGTCAATACGCCGGCCAGCATTGCGGCGAACGGCGAATCCATCGATGTGATGAAGCTGCTCAACGAGCTCACGCGGTACGCTTCCGGCAAGTGCAAGCAGGATGTCATCAAGATGTGGATCGATGAGAGCGCGGAGTTCTTCGAATGGATGAACCCCCAGATGGAAGCAGCGGGCAAGCAGCTTGTCGTGGACGCGCCGGCGCCGCATGCCACGGGCGGTACAGACTATTTCACGCCCGTCTTGCAGCATGTCTATCTTGTTCCGTATACGCCTCCCATGCGCAACGACGTGTTCCTCTCGGCGGTCGAGGCGGCGGGCAATTCCGCCCTGTGGGGGTACGACTTGGTCAAGCTGCTGCATGCAGACGGCAAGGTGACCGGCGCCGTGTTCAAAACCGATGAGGGATACGTGCAGGTCAACGCGAAGGATACGCTTTTGGCGACGGGCGGCTATCCTGCGAATCCCGTCATGATGGAAGCCTTGGCGCCTTCGGCTGTGGCTTGCTGCACGGCATCGAGCTTCGCTCCCAACGATACGGGGTATGGCTTGCGCGCCGGCATTTGGGCGGGTGGCGTGAAGGATCCGGATGCTTCCCCCATGATCTTCGACCGCGGCGCTGTGGCTCCGGGCGTTGATGCGGGCTATCTGGGCGAAGGCGAGGATGCGGTGTTTCCCGGCAGCATCTTCCAGGAGAACGTGGGCAGCCAGCCGTTCATGAAGGTCAACCGCAATGGCGTGCGTTTTGCCAACGAATCGGCGCCTTACGACACGCTGTGCTTCCAGGCGGGTCAGCAGCCTGGCGGCGTGTGGTGCCAGATCTTCGACGGGAATGCTTCTGAGGATATCATCCGCTTCGCCACCATGGGCTGCAGCGCGTTCGCCAATCAGATGATGGCGGCGGGCATGCCCATCGAGGAGTTCTGCAAGGTCGCGCTCGACGCCGGCGTCATGCAGAAGGCGGACACCGTGGAAGAGCTTGCCGACAAGCTTGGCTTCGCCGGTGAAGCCAAAGAGGCATTCTTGACGCAGGTCGAACGCTACAACGCGCAGTTTGACGCGCAGCTCGATGATGACTACGGCAAAGAGGCCTATCGCCTGAGCGCCATCCGCACGGCGCCGTTTTACGGCTGCTGGTTCGGCGGGTCGCTTCTGACCACGTTGGATGGACTTGCGATCAATGCCGATTGCCAGGTGCTCGATGCTGCAGGCAGCGTCATCGAGGGCCTGTATGCTGCAGGCGATGTCTCTGGCAGCTTCTTCTCGGGCAACTATCCCGAATACATCGTGGGCAGCGCTTCCGGGCGCAGCAGCGTCCAGGGCCGCCATGTCGCGCGTCTGCTTGCCGGCGATTTGAAGTAGCGCGGCCGAACGCCGAACGCGGCTGGGAATCGAGCGCAGCCGAAGCCCACGGTCGAATCCCGCGGCTGAAGCCCGAATGAGGCGAACCGGGTTCTGAAACCGCCGTCTGCTCCCCTCCGCAGGCGGCGGTTTCAGCGGTTCGGCCGATTTATGGGATGTGCTTTTGAGTGTCCACTGCCGTGGACTCTTGATGCTGTGTCGGGGCGTATAGTGCGCATCATCGAAATCGAAGGAGGCGGCTCGCCATACGGAAGAGACGGTCGCCGATAGAGATAGGAGCGCACCATGTACAAGCCCAGTCGTCTGCATTCAGAGTTCTTCATCGCCGGTTTCAAGTACTATGACGGCCCGTTCGTTCTGGGTAAGCTGAAGGCCGGCAAGAAGCTCGACCTGGTTGCCGAATTCGACAACCCCCATGACCCTGATGCCGTCGCCATCTATCGCAAGGGCAGAAAGATCGGCTTCGTGCCGCGCAGCATGAACGGCGTCATCGCCCAGCTCATCCGATTCGGTCATGGCGATGTTTTTGAATGCCGTATCATGCAGGTCGACAAAGACGCCGCGCCGCATAGCCAGGTTCGGGTGGGCGTCTACGTGGTCGACAAGACGGCCACGGCGGAGTAGTCTCGTCGGTGGGGTGCGTTTGCCGCGGATGCCGTTCCTTGTCGGGTATTGCGAGCCGCTTGCGGTTCTCCTGGCATCCGCGTCAACGATAGCAAGAGGCCGGTCCCTATCGCGGGGCTGGCCTCTTGGCAATTGAGGGGCTATTCATAGGAACCGAGCACCGTATGCAGGTGTTCGGCGTATGCCTTGCGCAGCGATTCCGGCGCTTCGATCACGACATCGGTGCCGAACTGGGTCAGCCATCCGAAGAACGTGGGCGCCTTCATAACGGTTGCGCTTACGCGGCATTCGCCTTCTTGCAAAGGTGCGCAGGCTACATCCTTGCCGAAGCGGTCCACGACAGCGCTCATGGCGCAGGTCCTTACCCTGAGGGTGACCGGTATGGCCTCGCCGTTGAACATGCCGAAGACCCTCTGCTGATATTTTGCAACGTCGAATGTGGCTATCTGCTCATTGTGGGTGGCTTCTTCGGCGGAGACATTGATGCGCAGCATCCTATCCACGCGGTAGTTCGCGAAGCCGGAATGCTTGTCGTTCCAGACTATCAGATAGTAGCAATCGTCCATGTACATGAGCTGAACGGGCGTTTCGCAGTATTTCTCTCCATCATGCTGAAGCACGCGGTTTTTGTTCTCGTCGTGCTTGAAGTACTGGAATTCCACCTTTTTCTTGGCCGTGATGGCACGCTGGATGGCGTCGAGGTTGTAGAAGACCGATTCATTCTGGGTTCTGATGCGGCCTTCGACGTGTATCTGCTTGCGGAGGTCGTCGGCAAGCTGCATGCTGCCGAGCTTCGCGATCTCCTTTACAAGCTTGTCCGATTTCCGCTTCGTGAGAAATCTCGAAGACTGCACCGCATCGGCCATCAATCGCAGTTCGCCATCTTCGAAATCCCGCGACGCGAGCCCGTATTCAACCGTGCGTCGATGGTATTTCTGCACGTCGTAACCGAATTCGCGAAGTGCATCCAAGTCGCGGTAGAGGGTTTTGCGTTCGATCTCTATTCCCAGCTCAGCCAGTTTCTCGATG
>CAUWJA010000016.1:0-12915 GCA_963558905.1 uncultured Eggerthellaceae bacterium | reverse complement strand
AGAGCGGTGCTCTATCCCCTGAGCTACGGAGGCAATCAAACAAGTTCGTCTATATTACCACCCTTTCCGCATGGCGAAGCGAGAAAACCGAAGTCCCGCACGGCCGACACCTCCCTGGCATCTGTCGCAAGCCCTCAGAATCAACCATACCTGCAGGCGAATAGCCATCTTAATGCAACCTTAATCTCTCGCGACCAATCTTAACACTGCATTAAGGCTCTTCCGCATACCTTTGTATCGCCTGGAAATGCGAGCGCAAGACCATTCCGTGAAAGCACATCGGGCCGGGAAAAGCCCCGGCCCCAAAGCGGTCGGTCCGATGCGCCGCGCGATAGAAGCAAACCGAAAGGAGCAACATGTCACTGGTAACGGGCATCGTGGGCGCAATCGGCGTAGCCTCGATGCTGTATCTCTTCTACATCCTGCTCGGCGGAGGTGAACGGCGATGATGGACGAACTCGTTGAATACGGCGCATACGTTGCGCTGCTCATCGCACTGGCGATCCCTCTGTCCGCGTACATCTCGCGCGTGCTGGCACCCGTCGAACGCGGCATCTACCGCATGACCGGCGTGAGCCCGCGCGATTCCATGAACTGGAAGCGCTACATGGTCTGCGTGCTGGCGTTCTCCGCGATTTCGCTGATCGCCCTCATGGCAATCCTCATGCTGCAGGGTGTCCTGCCCTTCAATCCCCAAGGCTTCGACGGCCTGTCGTGGCACCTGGCGTTCAACACCGCAGCAAGCTTCGTGACCAATACCAACTGGCAGTCCTACTCCGGCGAAGCCGCTCTCAGCTACTTCTCGCAGGCCATCGGCCTGACAGTGCAGAACTTCGTCACCCCCGCCGTTGGCATGGCCGTGTTGTTCGCGCTCTTCCGCGGAATCACAGGCGAAGGCATCGATGCACTTGGCAACTTCTTCACAGACGCCACACGTGCACTGCTGTTCGTGCTGCTGCCGTTGTCCCTGGTCGTTGCCATGATCGATGTCGCCCAGGGTTCCCCGCAGAACCTCAACGACTATGAAACCGTGCAGCTCGTTGAACCTGTCGGCCTTGACGCCGAAGGCAACGTAGTCGCTGCCGACGACCCGGCAGCGGTCGAAACGGTGACCGAAGGCGTGATCCCCATGGGACCTCAGGCCAGCCAGGTGGCCATCAAACAGCTCGGCACCAACGGCGGCGGCTTCAACGGGGTCAATTCCGCATCCCCGCTTGAGAACCCCACACCCTTCACCAACCTGATCCAGTGCATCTCGCTGCTGCTGATCCCGTTCGCCCTGATCTTCAGCTTCGGCCGTTTCGTGGCCGACCGTCGCCAGGGACGCGCCATCTTCGCAGCCGTCATGGTGCTCTTTCTCACATGCCTGGCAGTTGTCGCATGGGCCGAAATCGCGGCAACGCCCCAGTTGGCACAGGACGGCGCCGTGTACATGGGCACCAGCGGCCAGTCTGGCGGCAACATGGAGGGCAAGGAGACCCGCTTCGGCGTGACCGACTCCGCCCTATGGACCGTCTTCACCACCTCGGCATCCAATGGCTCCGTGAACTCGATGCTCGATTCGTACACCCCGCTCGGCGGCATGGTTCCCATGATTCTCATGGCCCTCGGCGAAATCGTCGGTGGCGGCGTGGGCTGCGGTCTGTACTCCATGATCGGCTTCGTGCTGCTGACCGTCTTCGTCGCCGGTTTGATGGTGGGCCGCACCCCCGAATATCTGGGCAAGAAGATCGGTCCTCGCGAAATGCGCATGGCCACGATCCTGTGCATCACCACCCCCGTGGTCATCCTGGTCGGTGCGGCAATCATGTGCATGGATCCTGCCACCGTGGAAAGCCTGAACAACGACGGCGCACACGGTTTCTCCGAAGTGCTCTACGCGGCCATCTCCGCAGGCGGCAACAACGGCTCTGCCTTCGCCGGCCTGACGGCAGACACCCCTATGATCAACACCGTCCTGGGCGTTGAAATGCTCGCGAACCGATTCATCCCCGTGGCTGCAGCATTGGCGCTGGCAGGCAGCCTTGGCGCACGCCGCAAGGTGGCCGAAAACGCCGGCACACTGTCCACATGCAACTTCGTCTTCGTATTCCTGCTCATCGTGATCATCTTGCTCATCGGCGCACTCTCCATGTTCCCCGCCCTTGCACTGGGCCCCGTGGCCGAACACCTTTCGATGATTCTGAGCTCTGCCGCAAGCACCGCGGCAGCACTGTAGGTCAGGTAGGTAGAATATGCTCGAATCCACATTCAACCGCTCCGACGCAGACCTGAAAAACCAGGCTGTGCGCGCACTGCGCGATGCAGTGTCGAAACTATCCATCCGCGACCAGGCGAAAAATCCCGTCATGCTGATGGTGTACATCTCCGCTCTGCTCACAACCGCCCTGTTCGCCTTGTCGCTGTTCGGCATCGCCGATGCACAACCGGGCTATATCGCCGCCATCACCGCAGTTCTGTGGCTCACCGTCCTGTTCGCCAACTTCGCCGAAGCCCTGGCCGAAAGCCGCGGCAAAGCCCAAGCCGATTCCCTGCGCGCCGCCAAACAGGATGTCACCGCCCACAAGGTTAACGAAGGCCTGGTGGCAAAAGGCTCCCATGTGGAAGATCCCGCCGAATTCTTCCTTCTGCACGCCGACGATGTGAGCTCTTCCACCTTGCGGCGCGAAAGCATGTTCTTCGTGTCCGCAGGCGAGCAGATTCCAGCCGACGGCGAGGTGATCATGGGAGCCGCATCGGTCGACGAAAGCGCCATCACAGGCGAATCCGCACCCGTGATCCGCGAAGCGGGCGGCGACCGTTCGTCTGTCACCGGAGGCACCACGGTGCTTTCCGACTGGCTGGTCGTCCGCGTCAGCGCCGAGAACGGCCATAGCTTCCTGGACCAGATGATCGCCATGGTGGAATCTGCAGTGCGCAAAAAGACCCCTAACGAGCTGGCGCTCGAAACCCTATTGGTAGCACTGACTCTGGTATTTCTGCTGGTAGCCATGTCGTTGTTCACCTTCAGCGATTTTTCCGCAGGACAATCCGGCACAAAGAACCCCACATCCGTGACATCGCTGATCGCATTGTTCGTCTGCCTTGCGCCCACCACCATCGGTGCCCTTCTCTCCGCCATCGGCATCGCAGGCATGAGTCGTCTGAACAGGGCGAACGTACTGGCCATGAGCGGGCGCGCCGTTGAAGCCGCCGGCGACGTGGATGTGCTGCTGCTCGATAAGACCGGCACCATCACCCTGGGCAACCGCCAGGCCGCCGAATTCATCCCCGTTGACGGCGCAACCGAGCGCGAGGTCGCCGACGCCGCCCAGCTCGCAAGCCTCACCGATGAGACCCCCGAAGGCCGCAGCATCGTGATCCTGGCCAAGGAGCGCTTCGGAATCCGCCAGCGCGAGATCTCAGGCTCCGGCATGCGCACCGTGCCCTTCACCGCGCAGACCCGCATGAGCGGCGTCGACTTCGACGGCCACGAAGTACGCAAGGGCGCAGCCGACGCGGTCCGCGCCTACGTCGAAGCCGCCGGCGGCACCTACAGCGCCGAATGCGCGAAGGCAGCCGAAGACATCGCCAAGGCGGGCGGCACCCCGCTGCTAGTCGCACGCGACCGCCGCATCCTGGGCGTGGTCTATCTGAAGGACGTCGTCAAGCAGGGCATCAAGGAGAACTTCGCCGACCTGCGCACGATGGGCATCAAGACCGTCATGATCACGGGCGACAACCCGCTGACTGCCGCCGCAATCGCCGCCGAAGCGGGCGTAGACGACTTCATCGCCGAAGCCACCCCCGAGACCAAACTGGAAGCGATCCGCCGCTACCAGGCCGAAGGCCACATGGTCGCCATGACCGGCGACGGCACCAACGACGCCCCCGCACTTGCCCAGGCCGACGTGGCCGTGGCCATGAACAGCGGCACGCAGGCGGCCAAGGAAGCCGGTAACATGGTGGACCTGGATTCCAGCCCCACCAAGCTCATCGACATCGTGCGCATCGGCAAGCAGCTGCTCATGACGCGCGGCGCCCTGACCACCTTCTCGATCGCCAACGACGTGGCGAAGTACTTCGCCATCATCCCCGCCCTGTTCGTTCCGCTGTATCCTCAGCTCGAGGCGCTCAACGTCATGCACCTCGCGAACCCGGCGACGGCGATCCTGGCCGCGGTCATCTACAACGCGCTCATCATCGTGGCGCTGATTCCGCTGGCCCTGCGCGGCGTCAACTACCGCGAAGCGCCCTCGCAGAGCCTGCTCACGCGCAACCTGCTCATCTACGGTGTCGGCGGCATCATCCTGCCCTTCGTCGCCATCAAACTGCTCGACATGGCGCTCGCCGCCATGGGAATCATGTAGAAAGGACCGACCATGCAAACCGCGAAATCATGGATCTGCTCCGCCTTGTTCTTCCTGGTCACCACCGTGCTGTGCGGCGTGATCTACACCGGCGTCGTCACTGGCGCCGCCCAAGCCCTGTTCCCGCATGAAGCCAACGGCTCGATTATCGAAGTCGACGGCGTGAAGTACGGAAGCGAGGTGGTGGGCCAGCAGTTCACCGGCGAGACCCACATGTGGGGCCGCATCATGAACCCCAATGCCGGCACCTTCACCGACGACGAGGGCAATCCTGTGATGTGGTACGGTCCTTCGAACCTGAGCCCCGCAAGCGACGAATTCGACGCGCTCGTGGCCCAGCGCGTAGCCGAAATTCGCGCCGCACATCCTGAAAAAGTCAACGCACCCATCCCCAGCGACCTCGTGACCTGTTCCGGCTCCGGCCTTGACCCGCACATCTCGCCCGCAGCAGCCGAATACCAGGTCGACCGCCTGGCCCGCGCCAACGGCATCGCACCTGCCGAAGTCCGCACCATCATCGAGCTGTGCACCGAGCAGCCCCAGCTCGGCATCCTGGGCGACCCCTGCGTGAACGTGCTGAAGGTCAATCTGATGCTTGACGGCATCCTGCCCGTCGAATAATCCGCTGCACCGTTCGAAGCTGCGGTGCCCCCTTGTCTTAAAACCCGCCGCGGGCGGCCCGGAAACGTCCCGGCGCCGCCCCCGGCGGGTGCTATCATGTAACAGCCCTACTACGGATGCGAGGAACCACATGGATGACCTGTTCGACACGGACCGAAAGCCCGATGCGAACCGAGACCCCGACGCGATTCTGCGCCGCGTCAACGCCGAAGAGGCGGAAGCGCACGAGACGCGGGGCAAGCTGAAGATCTTTTTCGGATATGCCGCGGGCGTCGGCAAGACGTACGCCATGCTCGAAGCAGCGCATGCGCTCAAACGCAAGGGTGTCGATGTGGCGATCGGCTACGTGGAACCGCACGCGAGGGCCGAAACCATGGCTCTGACCCAAGGCCTCGAACGCATCCCCTTGAAAGAAGTCGAACATCGCGGTATCAAGCTCCACGAATTCGACCTGGACGCGACACTGCTTCGCAAACCCCAGGTTGTGCTCGTGGACGAGCTGGCACACACCAATTCACCAGAATGCCGCCACACCAAACGCTATCGCGATGTGGAAGAACTGCTGCGCGCCGGGATCAACGTGTTCACCACCGTGAACGTGCAGCACCTGGAAGGTCTCAACGACAAGGTGGCCGGCATCACGAACATCGGCGTGTCCGAACGCATCCCCGACTCGATGTTCGACAGCGCCGACTCCGTCGAGCTCATCGACATCGAGCCTAGCGACCTTATCGAACGCCTGCGTACGGGCAAGGTGTACCTGCCGGACCGCGCTGCAACCGCACTTGCCAACTTCTTCTCCCGAGAGAACCTGACAGCCTTACGCGAAATCGCCTTGCGCCGCATGGCGGACCGCATGACCCGCCGTTCCGAAGCCGAGGCTACGATGCGACCCGAAGCAGGCGAAAGCGTACTGGTCGTGCTTTCGCCTTCCCGTGGAAGCGCCCGGGTAATCCGTACCGCAGCCAACCTTGCCGAATCCCTGCACGCAGAGCTCACCGCACTGATTGTAACGCCCTCTGCCGAAGCGAAGCGCGAACTGCCCGACGACGAAAAGCGTGCCCTGCGACGCAATGTCGACCTTGCCGAAGAGCTGGGCGCCCGTACCGTCACGCTCTACGGTGACGACAGCGCACGACTGATCTCCCAGTACGCCGTGACCGCAGGAATCACGCAAATCGTCGTAGGCGCAGGTCAGGACAGAAGCAAGCTCCCTTGGCGGCGTACCGATCTCGCCCAGCGCCTTTCTGCGGTCTCCTACGGGGCCACAGTGCTCTCCGTTCCCATGGAAAATTCGCCGGCAGGGGTGCGCACCGCCCCCACCCCATCGGCTTTCAAGCCCACGACGGCGGACGCTCTGCGTGCCGCAGGCGCCGTCATCATCTCGACCTGCCTGGGATTCGCTGTGCAGTTCGTCGGATTCGGTTATTCGACCATCCCGCTGATGTACATGCTCGCCGCTATCCTGATCGCCACACGCGCCGACGGTTTCCTGTACGCCGGGCTTTCCGCAATGGGCAGCATGCTGGCCTACAACTTCTTCTTCACCGTTCCCCGGTTCTCGTTCCACGCATACGGCGCCAGCGCTTCGCTCATGTTCATACTGCTCCTGGTAGGTACCATGCTCGCATCGTCAATGACCATCCGGGCCAAACGCCAAAGCGACGAAACCGCACGGCGCGCCTACCGCACAGAGGTGCTGCTGGAAAGCAGCCGCAAGCTGCAAAGCGCCACCACACTCGACGAATGCCTGGAACTCACGGCCGGTCAGATCATGAAAATCCTCGACCGGCCCGTAGTCATGTACCGTAAGCTGCCCAGCGGCGTGCTTTCGTCACCGCGCGTGTTCGACATCCCTGGAAGCGGCGGCGGGAACGCCTCTTCAAAAAAGCTCACAGAGCCAAGCGAAATCGCCGTAGCCGCTTGGGCGGCCACCAATAACGAGCGCGCCGGCGCCACCACCGAAACACTGCGACAAGCCCAATGCCTGTATATGCCCATCAGGACCAAGGACCAGGTCGCAGGCGTTGCGGGCTTGGTGATGGAGTCGACCGGGCAAGGATTCGCCCCATTTGAGAAAAACCTGCTCGGCGCCATCATAGACGAGTGCGGCCAAGCCGTCGGCCAAATCATTCTGGCTCAAGAGCAGCAGGAAATGCGCATGCGGGCGGAAAAAGAGGCCCTGCGCTCGAGCTTGCTGCGCGCAATCTCACACGATCTCCGCACGCCGTTGACCAGCATTTCGGGTGATGCAGATGTACTCCTGCAAGACAACGGCCGTCTGACCGACGAACAACGCCGCCAGATGTACCGCGACATCCATGCCGACGCGGGCTGGCTCATCGACCTGGTTGAAAACCTACTATCCATCACCCGTATCGACGACGGTTCCGTGAGCACGAAACTTGAACCCGAACTGGTATGCGATGTAGTGGCCGATGCCCTGCGCCACGTGAACCGCCGCATCACCGACCATGTCATCGCAACCGATATCCCTGATGAATTCGTGCTTGCGAAAATGGATGCGCGCCTGATCATGCAGGTCATCGTCAACCTCGTGAACAACGCACTCACCTACACGCCGAAGGGTTCGCATATCACCATAGCCGCAAAACGACACCGCGAAGAAGGCCGTAACCTGGTGCGCATTTCGGTCTCCGATGACGGACCCGGCATCTCCGACAATGACAAAAAACGCATCTTCGACATGTATTACCATGTGCCCGATTCCACGGAGCCTGCCGTGCACGCCGCAGACCCTGCCGACCATGGATCGCCCGCCACGCTCGTCAACCCCGCCTGCGAGTCCGGCATCAGCGAAGCCCTCCGTACCGGGCACAACCGTTCAACCAGCGAAATCGCCGCCATAATGAGCGGTGCGCTGGGCCGCGGCGATGCCCGACGCGGAATGGGCCTGGGACTTCCCCTCTGTCGTTCAATCGTCCGCGTTCATGGCAGCGAAATGCAGGTGTCCGACGCGAGCCCTCACGGCTGCATCTTCTCATTCGATCTGGAGGAAGCCGCCCTTGCGGAACATGGCTCAGCAGATGATCCGCCCGCTACCGATTTCTGAAAGGAGTTTCGCAATGGAAACGCATCCTTGCGTGCTTGTCGTCGAAGACGACGCCGCCATCCGCAACCTGATTGCAACAACGCTTGACGTGAACGGCTACCGCCACCGCGAAGCAGCTGGCGGTGAACAAGCGCTGCGCGAGCTCACATCGTCGCCGAACATCGACCTTGTCATCCTCGACCTGGGGCTTCCCGACATCGACGGCGTGGACGTGATCCGTTCGCTGCGCAGATGGTCGCATACTCCCATAATCGTCGTCTCCGCACGTCTCGAAGATTCCGACAAGGTGGAAGCGCTCGACGCCGGTGCCGACGACTATCTGGTCAAGCCCTTCTCCGTCGATGAGCTGCTGGCCCGCCTACGCGTTGCCATCAGACGGCTCTCATACATGGATTCGCAGGAAAGCGAAGCTCCTATCTGGCGAAACGGCGACATCGAAATAAACCGCAACGCCGGCAACGTGACGGTTCGCGGCGAAGAGGTGCATCTCACGCCCATCGAGTTTCGCCTCCTCTGCCTTCTGGCGAAAAACGTGGGCAAGGTTCTCACGCACAATTTCATCCTGAAAGAGGTTTGGGGCGCAGCACTTGCCAATGACCTGCCGTCGCTTCGCGTATTCATGGCCACGCTCCGCAAGAAAATCGAGTTGGACCCGTCGAACCCGGAATACATCCAAACCCGCGTAGGCATAGGCTACTGCATGATGCGCGTAGATAGGCAGCACCCTGCCGGCTGACTCACCATACGCACAGCGGGGTGGAGCCCCGCCCCGCCCGCTGCCGCACATCATTCGGTACGAAGGGCCGTAACCGGATCCTTCTTCGCCGCCATACGCGACGGGATGAGGCCGCCCACCAGCGTCAGCAGCACCGATATCGCAATCAGCACGCCGCCTGCACCCACAGGCACCGAAGCCATGTTCACCACGCCGGATATCTGCTCGATGATGATGTTTATGTGAATATCCAGCAGCACCGTCACGCCTATGCCTATCACGCCGGACACCAAGCCGATGATGAACGTCTCGGCGTTGAACACGCGCGACACGTCCTTCTTCGATGCGCCGATGGAGCGCAGGATGCCGATCTCCTTGGTGCGTTCAAGCACGCTGATGTAGGTGATGATGCCGATCATGATGGAACTCACGATCAACGAGATCGCCACGAACGCGATCAGGATGTAGGTGATGGAATTGATGATGTTGGTCACGCTGCTCATCATGGCGCCGACCACATCGCTGTACTGGATGACCTGGCCGTCCTTATCCGCATCGCGCATGCGCTGGTTGTGGTCCTGGATGATCCGGTCGATCTGCTCCTTGGATTCGAAGTCCTTCGGGTAGATGCTGATGGCGAAGGGTTCGTCCACATCCGCCACGCCCAGCTTCTCCAGATTGCCTTCGTAAGTGGCATTGCCGGTCTCGCGCTTCATCTGCTTTTCAAAAGCAGCCACGATGTCATCATCGCCCA
Source organism: uncultured Eggerthellaceae bacterium (assembly GCA_963558905.1). Taxonomy (GTDB): domain Bacteria; phylum Actinomycetota; class Coriobacteriia; order Coriobacteriales; family Eggerthellaceae; genus Slackia. The sequence continues at coordinate 3,403 of CAUWJA010000016.1, read as the reverse complement.
TGCCCGATGCCCTCATCTGGTCCACATAGGCACGCACCTGCGACGCCTGCGCATCCGGCATCTGCGCGAGCAGCTCCTCGATGCCCTCCATGGTCAGCGGCTCATCGTCGCCTTTGGGGAAAGCGTACCCGGTGAAGATATCCATGGTGCTGTCCGCGCGCTGGGCGGCCACCACGTCGCTATCTTCGATCTGCTCGATCACATGCTCAAGCAGATCGCTGCGGTAGAGCACCACGCCGAAGCTTGCGCCCGACACATTGGCGTTCTCGCCGGGTTTCACGATGCCCACCACGCGAATCTGCTCGGCATCGCGCACGGCATCGGCCATGAATTCCTCGTCGTCCGACTTGTCAACCCACAGCCCGTCCTCTTCGGCGTACTTCGCCGACTCGGGCAGCAGGCGGAATTCGAGCCCCAGGATGTCATCATAGGAATACGTGGACGTTTCGGCCTCCTGCACCTCTTTGCCGGCCAAAGCGTCGCTCATCATATCCTTCAGCTCGGTATCGTCTTTGAGCCCCAGGGCATAGAGCGTGTAATCGGAGATGCGGCCCTTCTTGTCCACCACGACCACGACCTCGTTGTACGCTTCGGGCAAGCGGCCTTCCACCACCTCGAGCTGCTGGTCGATGAGCTCGGGGTTGTTGAGCATGGGTGTCCAGACGTCATAGCCCGAACCCATGCTGCTCATGGATGACATCATCTCGCTTTGCACGGCCCCCGATGTGGAGAATCCCATGGAGTCCATCACCGTGGTCGGGTTGACCTGGTGCACATTGCCGTCGGCGTCGAAATTGTAGATGTTGAGCGGTGTCTTGTAGGCGTATTGGACATCGGAGACAAGATCGTCCATACCCTCCGGATTGCCTTCCAGCCATTCCTTCGCAGCGGCCATGTCGTTTTTATTCGAATCGTTCGCCAGCGTCTCCACCATGTCGGAGATGATGTTCTTGCTCACCACGCGGCCGTCTTCCGGCTCCTGCTCGGTAGCCGAATCGTGCATGCCCATCATGGTGGTCATCATGGTGGTCATATCCACGGCGGTGGATTGGATCGTGAGCGGATAATCGCTCATCGTATCCTCCTCCACCTGCTTGATGTAATCCTGCGCACCGCTGGACAGCGAAAGGATCAGCGCGATGCCGATGATGCCGATGCTGCCGGCGAAAGCCGTCAGCAACGTCCGGCCCTTTTTCGTCATGAGGTTGTTCAGCGAAAGCGAGAACGCCGTCAGCAGGCTCATGGACGTCTTGCCCTGGCGTCCGTCGGAGCGGTCTTCAAGCTCGTAGCGCTCCTCATCGCTGATGGCGAAGGGATCGGAATCATCCATCACCTCGCCGTCACGCAGACGAACGATGCGGCTCGCATACTCGTCGGCAAGCTCCGGATTGTGCGTGACCATGATGACCAGGCGGTCTTTTGCCACTTCCTTCAGGATCTCCATGACCTGCACGGAGGTTTCCGAATCAAGTGCGCCAGTGGGCTCGTCGGCAAGCACGATGCTGGGGTCGTTGACCAGCGCCCGGGCGATGGCGACACGTTGCATCTGGCCGCCCGACATCTGGTTGGGCTTCTTGTTCAGCTGGTCGCCCAGACCTACGGCCTCAAGCGCCTCGATGGCCCGCTGGCGGCGTTCGCGCTTCGACACGCCCGACAAGGTGAGCGCCAACTCGACGTTGGAAAGCACGGTCTGATGCGGAATCAGGTTATAGCTCTGGAACACGAAGCCCACGCTATGGTTGCGGTACGCATCCCAATCCGCGTCCATGTACTTCTTGGTGGAGACGCCGTCGATCACCAGATCGCCCGACGTGTACTGGTCCAACCCTCCCACGATGTTGAGCAGCGTGGTCTTTCCGCAACCGGACTGGCCCAGGATGGCAACGAATTCGCTGTTGCGGAATTGCAGGTCGATGCCCTTGAGGGCATGAACGGTGGTGTCGCCGCTGATGTAATCCTTTTCGATGTTTCTCAGTTCAAGCATGGTGCCTCTTATGCGGTGCTTCTTTTGCAGTGCCTCTTGCATGGCGCCATTGGGCGCCATGGTGTTTCTCGGTGCGCGTCACTCTCCGGACGGGTCGATGTTGCGGCGCAGCTTCTCCAGCGTGGTGCGCAATGAGTCCAGCTCCTCTTCGGAGATGCCGCGGACCACTTCCTCGGCGGCGGCTTCGGCCACCGGTTCGATGCGCGACAGCAGGTCAACCGCCGCGGGAGTGAGGCTGATCACGTTCGCCCGGCGATCCCGAGGATCGGGGTTTCGCTCGATGAGCCCCTTTTTCTCCAGTGTATCCAACGATCTCGTGATGGTGGCCTGCTCCTTCTGCAGGGCCTCCGAGAGCTGCTTTTGGGACAAAGGACCGCGGCGGTCAAGCTGGTTGAGCGCATTCCACTGATTCGGTGTGATGCCGAACGGCGAGAGCTTGGCCTCCAGGCCGCGCGAGATGACCCTGTGCGTCTTGTAGATCTGGTATCCGACAAAGCCGTCGTGGAGAATGCCGAAATCCCCTGTGCTCAATGAACCCATCGGCATCACTGTTCGGCCGAAGCAGCCGCAAACGTATCCCTATCAGGCGCAAAGCTCTGCATGGCCTCGATGGTCCGGGCGAAAAGCTCATCGAGCTCCCAGCCGAGCATCTCGGCTCCGCTGCGGATGACATCGCGGCTCACACCGGCGGCGAAGCGCTTGTCCTTGAACTTCTTCTTGAGCGACTTCACTTCGAAATCCATCACGCTCTTCGAGGGGCGCATGACCACCGCAGCGCCGATGAGCCCGGTCAGTTCTTCGGTGGCGAACAGGATCTTCTCCATCTGAAGCTCGGGTTTGGGCAGGTCGGTGTTGAAATCCGACGTATGGGTCTGGATGGCGCGGATCAGCTCAGGGGTGCCGCCGGCCGCTTCGATGTCCTTAGCGGCGTAGATGGTGTGGTTCATGGGGTCATCGTCATGTTCTTCCCAGTCAAGGTCATGCAGAAGTCCCACGATGCCCCAGAATTCCTCGTTCTCGGGATCGTATTCGCGGGCGAAATAGCGCATGGTCTGCTCGACCGTCTCGCCATGTTCGATATGGAAGGGATCCTTATTGTGCTCAGACAGCAGCGCGAAGGCTTCCTCTCTGGTCATTCCCGCCTGCAAGTGCGACATACGCCTCTCCTTTCTTCAAGCCGTCCGCCCGATTCGAGGCGGGAGGCAATGCTACAACATGAATCCGAACGCGTTCAACGCAAGGCCCACGACGGCCCCTATCGCGAACAGCACCACGGCGATGGCAATGTTGTCCCTCATCGGCCGGTTGGTGCGGAACAGCACCAGAACGCCTATTCCGGCACTGGTCAGAAGGCCGCCGATCATGGCGCCGGCGCCCAGCGCACCCTCCAGATACAGTTCGGTGATGGCCACCGAAGCC
>CAUWJA010000015.1:0-13118 GCA_963558905.1 uncultured Eggerthellaceae bacterium | reverse complement strand
AAGCCGACTTGGCAAGCGTGCAGAAGGCCTCGAGCGAAGGCGCCGAAGGCTTCACTTCGCAGGTCACCGCCAGCCTGCAGCTCCCGGAGATGCCCTCGGGGTGCGAGATTCACTCGCTCGCGTGCGTGCTTGAGGCCATGGGCGCCGACGTTTCAGCCGACGAACTTCTGGACTACCTGCCCTGGGACCCCGATGGAACCGATTTCGTCTACAACTTCGCAGGCGACCCCTACGGCGATACCGGCATCGGTTACGCACCCGCACTGGTGAGCGGCGCGGAGAACTGGCTTGAAGCAACTGGCGCCTTCGATGGCCGATATGCCGCCTTCGACCTCACCGGCATGACGTTTTCCCAGATCTGCGACCTTGTCGACCAGGGATGGCCCGTCATGATATGGACCACCACCTACATGCAGACTCCGCAGTACGACAGTCTGGGAGCTTCCGTCTACGGACTTGTCGCCAACAACCACTGCGTGGTGCTCTACGGCGCATCCCAGCGCGACACCGACGGCGTGGTGCAGGTGATGGATCCGCTGATCGGGCTCATCGACCGCAACGCCGACGACTTCGAAGCCATTTACACGCAACACGGATGCATGGCCATGGCCATCCTGCCCGAAGACGTCGTCGTCTAGCTGCCCACCCTCCAAGCGCCCGACTCAGCTCCGGCGGGCCGAACCGTACGCGGCGTTCTTACGATTGCCGTAGGCACTGCCCTTGCGGGCGGTTTTCTTGAGGTCGGCCAGGACGTCCTTTTCGCTGGTGCCTTCGATCTGCGCACGGAGCTTGACCACCTGGTCGCGCAGGCGCGCAGCCTCCTCGAAGTCCATGCTTTCGCTGGCGGCTGCCATCTCCTCTTCCATGCTGGCGATGATGCGCATCACTTCGCCCCGCGAGAACTCCGCAAGCGTGCGGTTCACGTCTTCAGCCGCGCCGACCGCATCGCCGTCGCCGTCGGTCATGAAGCCCATCACGTCGCTGATGGCCTTGCGCACGGTCTGCGGCGTGATGCCGTGCTCTTCGTTGTAGGCCATCTGGATGCTGCGGCGGCGCACCGTCTCTGAAATTGCCAGGTCCATGGAGTCGGTGTGCTTGTCCGCATACATGATGACCTGGCCCGACACGTTTCGCGCCGCACGACCGATGGTCTGGATCAGGCTTCGGTGGTTGCGAAGGAAGCCCTCTTTGTCCGCATCCAGGATGGCCACCAAGCTGACCTCCGGAAGGTCAAGCCCCTCGCGCAGCAGATTGATGCCCACGAGCACGTCGAATTCGCCGCGGCGCAGGTCGCGCAGGATTTCCACGCGCTCCAGCGTTGCGATGTCCGAATGCATGTAGCGCGCTTTCACCCCCTGGTCCAAAAGATGGTCGGTCAGATCTTCAGCCATCTTCTTCGTCAGCGTGGTTATGAGAACGCGCTCGTCACGCTCCGCGCGCTCCTTCGCCTCATCGATGATGTCGTCGATCTGGCTGGCCGACGGCCGCACGATGATCTCAGGATCGAGCAGACCGGTGGGACGGATGATCTGTTCAACCTGCTTCTGGCTGACTTTGAGCTCGTAATCGCCGGGAGTGGCGGATACGTAGATGAATTGCGGAATGCGCTGCTCGAATTCATCGAAGCGCAGCGGGCGGTTGTCCAGGCAGCTGGGCAGGCGGAACCCGTGTTCGGCCAGCGTGACCTTGCGGCTGCGGTCGCCTTCGTGCATGCCCCGGATCTGCGGCACCGTGACGTGGCTTTCGTCGATGATGCACAAAAAGTCCTTCGGGAAGTAATCAAGCAACGTGTAGGCAGGCTCGCCCGGTTCGCGCCCGTCCAGGTGGCGCGAGTAGTTCTCGATGCCGCTGCAAAACCCCATGGTCTCCAGCATCTCCAGGTCGTAGTTCACCCGCATCTCAAGGCGCTGCGCCTCAAGCAGCTTGCCGGCGTCCTTGAACTGCTGCAGACGTTCGGCCAGCTCTTCCTGGATGGTTCGGATGGCGCGGTCCATCTTCGGTCGCGCGGTCACGTAATGAGACGCGGGCCAGATGGGCAGAGCTTCGTATTCGTTGATCACTTCGCCTGTGACGTGGTCGATTTCCTGGATGCTCTCGATTTCGTCGCCCCAGAACTCCATCCGGACCGGATTGTCCGCATAGGGCGGGAACACGTCGAGCGCATCGCCGCGCACGCGGAAGGTGCCGCGCTTGAGTTCGTAGTCGTTGCGGTCATACTGGATGTCGATGAGGTCATGGATCACGTCGTCGCGTTCGGCCGGCTTCTGCTTGTCCACGAACACGGCCATGCCCGCGTAGTCCATGGGGCTGCCGATACCGTAGATGCAGCTCACGGATGCGACCACGATGATATCGCGGCGCGAGAGCAGGCTGGATGTGGCCGCATGGCGCAGCTTTTCGACCTCCTCGTTGATGGAGGCGTCCTTCTCGATGAACGTGTCGGTCGAGGGCACATAGGCTTCGGGCTGGTAGTAGTCGTAGTAGCTGACGAAGTAGACCACGGCGTTGTCCGGGAAGAACTCCTTGAGCTCGGCTGCCAGCTGGGCGGCGAGCGTCTTGTTGGGGGCCATGACCAGCGTGGGTTTCTGGACCGCTTCGATGGTCTTCGCCATGGTGAAGGTTTTGCCGGAGCCGGTCACGCCGAGCAGCGTCTGGTAGCGCAGGCCGTCGCGGACGCCGGCCGCCAGCTGCTCGATGGCCTGGGGCTGGTCGCCCGCCGGCTCGTAAGGCGACACCACGCGAAACGGAGTGTTGGCCAGACGGACCTCGGGCAGCTTCCCCTCCATGGGTGCGCCTTCGATGTTCTGCAGATGCGACGACATGCTGGTCTCCTTCAAGCGATGGACGGTGCGGGCCGGGCGGGCGGCGGGCCGGGTGGCCGGGCGGCGGCGGGCGGGCCGGTCACTTCGCCCCGTGCGTTTTGTTCCGCATCCATGATACAATCCCGCGCAACGAGCCAGTGCGGCGCTTGCCCATCAGGACAAGTAAAGCGAAGAATCCCCGCTTCCGACCTAAGACCGCAAGATCCTCAATCGGGGCCCAGGCACCCGCGCGCCGTTGCGCAGGACGCCTTGGCGTGCCGCGGCCATCCGCGCACGCCGGCACCGACATTCAGGAGGATCGCATGGCACGCACCGCACCCATCGTTTTCAGCCACTTCACCGCCTTGCAGATTTTGCGACGCCTTCCGCCCGAGATGCTTGCCCAACGATCGCGTCTGCGGCAATGGCCGCAGCACCCCATCGGCCGCGCACAGCTCGACGCTGCCGTCGCCCGCGTCGAGGAGCTCTTCCCCGCCCCGCTTGAAACCGGCCGGCCGCCCGCGCGCGGCCAACGGCTCGGGGCAGGACTTCCGGAGGCGCGCCGGCCCTTGCAGCGGCCCGTTCACTTCGTCACGGGGTGCGCAGGGCAGAACCGCTCGATCCGATCTTACGCGGGGCACCTCACGCAACTGGGCATCCCCGAGCGAAGCCTGATCAAAATCGCAGATGGCATATGGGTTTGCGCGCCAGAGCTCGCATTCGTGCAGATGGCGGCATGCATCAACCGCATGCCGCTCATCGAACTCGGATTCGAGCTGTGCGGCACCTACCGCACACCGCGCACCGGCGCCCCCGCAGCCTACGATTCGCCCGCGATGACTTCCGCCGCCGCGCTCGAGAGCTTTCTGGCGCACACCGCCCGGATTCCCGGCGAACGACGCGCGCGACGTTGCGTGGAGCGCATCGCGGACGGCGCCGCCTCCCCGCGCGAGGCCAAGCTCCTCATCCTGCTCAGCTTCCCGAAAAGCATGGGCGGATACGGGCTCGGGCGGCCCGTGATGAATGTATCCGTCCCAACCGACGAGGAGGCCTTCGCGATATGCAGGAAGAATCACCTGAAATGCGACATCACCTGGCTGGGAACGAAAATCGACCTAGAGTACCAAAGCAGATTCGCCCACGAAGGCGAGCAGGCGCGAATCAGCGATTCCCGCAGGGCGAACGCCCTTGCCGCAATGGGATGGACGGTAATCGGCTTCACCAATGAAGAAATGGACGGCATTTCCGCATGCGACACGCTGGCCGATAGGCTGCGGGCCGAACTGGGGATTCGGAAAAGGCCGGACCCCGCCCAGTACGAACGCCTGAAGAACACCCTGAGATGGGAGCTCGGGCTGCCGGCGTACTTCTCATGATAAGCCGGCCGCATGATGCACACCCATGGCCAAGCGGCGCGCCGAACCCCGGCGCGCCCAAGCCCCAACGCCGCCTTCACGGCGAGACGCGCTGCCGCCCATCCATGTCGGGATTGTACGGATTGTCCGTATAGACGCCGCCACAGGGCATCGTTTTGCCGGTCTATGTCGGGATTGTACGGATTGGGCCATATCGTGAACCGAAGCCGAATCAGACGAATCGGACGAAAACGAAGGACCGACCCTCTGACCTGGTGATATTCGGTCTTTCAGCGACAACTGGCAGAACCGCACCCAACCCTCGGAAGACCAACCGACAACCGATTGGTCCCAAGCCATACAAACCTGACACGATTTGTCATTTCGCATCGATTTACAAGGCCCTGAAGGACGAGACCATACAAAAGTGACCGAAAATGGCAGCACGCCGCCGCGCAACCACACAATCGCGGAACGCCGCCGCCAGGCCACGCAGCAAAAGCCCCGCAACTGCGAACCGACGGAAAGCGCAGTTGCGGGGGCGGATCAGCAGGCCGGTCGAAATCCCGATTCCGTTGCGATAGAGCCCAAAGGCAAGGCGTTGCGGGCAGATTACGCGTCCGCACCCTTGAGGCACGGGCTCAAAGCGCCGCGGGCCAGCACGGTGACATGCTTGGTCGCGCGCGAAATCGCAACATAGAGACGGCGGCGCGAAAGAAGGCTCTCCGGGAAGAAGACGGAATCGGCGTCGACGACAATCGCACGGTCGAATTCGAGCCCCTTCGCAAGCTTGAGGCTGAGAACCACCACGCCGCTTTCAGGGAGCGGGGCGTCGCCGGTCAGCAGGACCGGGACGGAGCCGGAACCCGAGGCGGAGGCGGGGCTCGGGACGGAGGCGGAACCCGAGGCAGATGCGGGGCTCGGGACGGAGGCGGAACCCGAGGCGGATGCGGGGCTCGGGACGGAGGCGGAACCCGAGGCGGAGCCCACGACGGACACGGCGGCGGTGGCATCGGGGCCGCCCGCTGCGGGCGAGGGGGCATCTGCCAACATCGCAGCAATCTTCTTCGCGCGCTTGCGGGTGGGCGCGATCACGGCAGCAAGACCGCCCTCGCGTTCGACATACGCCGACGCATCGGCAACGGCACGGCGCAGCTCCTGCGCATAGGCGGCCTCATCGGGGCACTCGACAACCACAGGATCGGTTCCGGGACGCTGAACCGAGGAGATCTCGATGCGCGCATCCTCGTCAAGCAGGCTGGCGAACAGCCGGGTGATCTCAGGCGTCGATCGGTAGCTCGTGGTCAGGCGGCACTCTTCGACGCAACCGTGGGTGGCCTTGAACAGCTCGCGGATCTCGGCGAAGCTCGCAGTGCCGGGCTCGACAGCCTGATTCTCATCGCCGAGCAGGAGGAAATGCGCATTGGGGAAGCACCTGCTCAGCATCATGAGCTGCGCCGTGTTGTAGTCCTGAACCTCGTCGACCATGACGAATCGCACGTCACGGTCGCAATTGCCCGTCAACGCGAGCTTGAGGTAAACCCACTCGGGAGCCGACAGATGGTCGTTGCCCGTGATACGCATGCCGATGCGATCGATGCGCAGCCACGACGCATCTTCGAGCCCCGCGTACACCGGAGCGAACCTGCGCGCGAGCATGATGCGCGACAGCTCGACGAATTCTTCGTCAGACTGGGGGAAAACACGGTGACCGAACAGCTCCATCTGCTCGGATTCAGGCATGTCCATGATTTCCGCATGCGTCACGTCGGCCTTCTCAAGCGACTTGACCTTTGCATCCAAGCGCTCGCGCAGCTCTTCGGCGACCAAGGCGACAAGACGCGGGCCGGGCGCGATACGGCTGAACGAACCGGCGATCCTGCGGACTTGGGCGGCCGGGAACACGCGGCGGCCCTCCACGGTGATATCGCAGAAGTCATCCGGCTCGAGCACAAGCGTGCGCAGGCCGTCATCGAGCGCCCGAAGGGACGCGGCATCGCCCGCAACATCCTGCGCGCGCTCCCCCATGCCGAGCCGCTCCATCAGCTCGCGGAACGTGCAGGTCTTCGGGTTGCGCTCGCCCAGCTCAGGCAAGACGTTGCTGATGTAGCGCTGGAACACGGGGTTCGGCGTGATCAGGCACACGTTGTTGGGATTCATGTCGTCGCGGAAGCGGTAGAGCAGATACGCGATGCGCTGCAGCAGCACGCTGGTCTTGCCGGAGCCGGCGATGCCGTTGACCAGCAGCACGGGAACGTCCGCATGGCGAATGACCTGGTTCTGCTCTTTCTGGATGGTGGCCGTGATGGATTGCATGCGGTCGGAGCGTCGGCGGGACAGCGAGGCAAGCAGCAGCGGATCCTCGATGGCCACGGTGGTGTCGAAGTATGCGTTCAGCATGTCGCGCGAGATGTCGAACTGACGACGCAGGAGCATGTCGCACTCGATGGTGCGGCCGTCAGCCTCGTAGGACGTGCGGCCATTCGCCTGGTTGTAGTACACCTCGGCCACGGGCGAGCGCCAGTCCACAATGAAGTGGCTGCGGTTCTCGTCGGTCATGCCCGCTGCGCCGATGTAGACCTCTTTGGGTTCGGCGCCGGGTTTGAACTGCAGGCGAACCTTGGCGAAGTATGGCTGGCGCAGCAGCGTGTAGATGCGCGCGAGCTTTTCCTTGTTCACGTCGTTTGCCAGATTGTAGGCATCGATCAACGTGTTCATCAACTCGAATTCAGCCCAGGTCTCGAGCGCCTGGGAATCATCGGCCAGGTCGATGGCCATCTCGTCGCGCATGTTGGCGATGTCGCGGGACGCCTCGGCGGAAATGTCGCGCAGCTTTTCGGCGGTCTCGGCCTCGATGCGCTGCAGCTTGGCGTAAGTGGCCGAAAGATGGCGCTGCTCCTCTTGGAAAACAGGGTCGGTCGAAGCGGGCATTTCGGGCGAAACGTCCGCACCGTCGTCGGCGATGCCGGTTTCTGCCTTGTTCTGATCCATGGATCCCCCTTTGCTACGGCGGAAGAAGAAGGGCTGCGGCACCGCATGCGGTCACGCAGAACATGGCGCAGCGCACAGCGGCCGGCAAGCCCTCCAGAATTTTTCGGCAGAAGATTGTACTACAGCGACGGGGTCAGTGCAGGCCGTATTTCGCCTTCACACGACAAAGCTTGCGGCGCCAGGGCTTCCACAAGGCCAGCAGAAACACCACGGTGGCAACGGCATGCACCACATCGAACGGCAGCGCAAGCGCGTACAGCGCAAGCATCTGACCTGCGCTTTTGGCTCCGTAGAAACCCAGGATGCTCCACGCGTTCATGATGAATCCGAAGCCGATGGGCGCCGCGAAGCCGTACACGTACACCGCAGCCGGCCGCTCGAACAAACCGGCCTGGGCAAGCAGCCCGGCGCCGTAACCGACCATGCCCCAGGAATACATCTGCCACGGCGTCCACGGACCCTGCCCGAAGAAGAAGTTCGACACAAGGGCCGCAAGCGCTCCCACCATGAAGCCGTTGCGTCGTCCGAAAACCGCGCCGGCTATGATGGCGATGGCCGACACGGGCTTGAAATCCGGAATGGGGGCGAATAGGATGCGCCCCGCCGCAGCCAGGGCGGCAAGCACCGCCACCGGCATGGTGTCGCGCAGGCGCGGGCGTCCGTGCTCGTAGCCCAAAAAGAACAGCAGCAGCGACGCCGTGACCACAACCATGCTGAGCAGAGCCGTCTGCTCGAGGTGCAGCACGGCGCATGCCCCCAGCATGGCGGGAACGCCCAGCACGGTGACGGCCTCGATGGCCAGGCGGGCGGGACGGGCGGCCAGTCCGCGCGCGGGGCCGGAAGCCGCATGGCCGGCGGGCGGCACCGCGGGGCCGGATGCCGCAGGGCCGGAAGCCGCAGGGGCCGATATGTTCGACAGGTTCTCCATACCCACCGCCTACACCAGGGCAAACAGACGCGATGCGTCGTTGGCGCGATAGACCAGGTTGCCCTCGAAGAATCGCTGCACGGGTTCGGTGCAGGCCGTCTCGCCGTCGAAGAGCATGGACACCATGTCGGCGGTCACGAAGGCGAAGTCCAGGTCATGCGAGACGAAGACGACGGTGCAGCCATCGGCCGCAATCGCGCGCAGGATGCGCGACACGTCGGCGCAGGATTCCGGGTCCAGGCCCTTGGTGGGCTCGTCAAGAAGCAGCAGCCGCGGTCGGCAGAGCAAAAGCTTCGCCAGGGCAAGCTTCTGCTGCTGGCCGCCGGAAAGGTCGTAGGGATGCCGCGCCTCGGTGCCGGCCAGACCGAACCGCTCCAGCATCTCCCCCTCATCGGCCTGGGAATACCCGCACCGACCACGCCATTCGGCAAGCTCTTCGGCAACGCTGTCGCACACGAACAGGGCTTTGGGATCCTGGGGCAGCATGGCCTGCGACCCGCGCAGGGCGTTATCCAGCCTGCCGCGCTGCGGCTTGAGGATGCCGGCCATGGCGCGCAGCAGCGTGGACTTGCCGCACCCGTTTCCGCCCACAATGGCATGCACGCTGCCGCAGGCCACGCGCACATCAACGCCGCGAAGCACCCATTGGTCGTCGCGGTGGTAGCGAAATCTCACGTCGTCGCAGGTCACGGCAGCAGGAGCCGATTCTGCGGCACGCTGGGCGGCCATACGGGACCAAGCAAGGCGCTCCCAGGTTCGGCCGCGCTGCTCGGTTTCGCCCGCAGGCCCCATCGCTATGGTCCGCGTGGCGAAACCGGCTGCATCTTCAGGCGAATGCGTGGCCATCACCACCGTCACGCCGAGTTCGCGGTTCACGCGGGACAGCATGAACAGGAACTGCTTGACGGCATTCGGATCGAGCTGCGCCGTAGGCTCGTCCAGCAGCAGCACGCGCGGTCGCAGCGCCAGGACAGCCGCCAGGTTCACCAGCTGCTTCTGGCCCCCTGAAAGCGTTTCGGTGGCCTGGCGCACCCAGGGGCCTATGCCGAAGAAGTGCGCGACCTCCGCTATGCGGCGGCGCATGATGTCTTGGTCGAAGCCGAGATTCTCAAGCCCGAACGCCAATTCGTGCCACACGGTGTCGCACACTATCTGAGCCGCAGGGTCCTGCATGACAAAACCGACGGAAGAAGCCGAATCGCGCTGCGGCAGCGCATCGGTCCTGCGGCCGTCGGAAACGGTTTCGACCCCACAGATGCGGATGGTGCCCGCCATATCGCCCACAGGCGCCAGCTCGGGCTTGAGCGCGCGCAGAAGCGTGGTCTTTCCCGAACCCGTGGCGCCCACCAACAGGCAGAACTCCCCTTCCTCCACGGAAAGGGAAACGTCGGAGAACACCGGATCGGCGCCCGGATATGCGAATGAGAACGATTCCATTTCGACTATCGCCACCGCAACCACTCCCTCACGTAGATGAAAACGGGGATTGCCAGATAAGGCGCATAGACCGCATACCCCCACCACAGCGCCGGCGTGCTGAGCGTGGGATAGAACGCGAATTGCGATCCGGCAACCAGCTCAAGCGCCAGATTCGCGCACGCCAGAACCCCGATGGCCGCCAGCAGGAGCGCATCGGACCTGCGAAGCCGGAAGCGCTTGTACGTCGTGCGCTTCGCCCCGCAGCCGTAGCCGCGCGAACGCATGGCATCGCTGCGGTCGATGCCATCCTCCATCCCCCAGCTCATCAGGACCGACACGATCCGCATGCGCGCGCCTGCCCGCTCGCGGCGCGTACGGGGGCCGGCAGCGGCATTGGCGTCTTGGACCTCGGCGATGCCCCGGCCCCGCGCAACGAACTGATCGGCCAGGCGGAGCACCTGCGACACCATGAGGGTGACCACCGGCGCGATGTTTCCGAACAGCGCCATGGTGCGGTCGCTGGCCATGCATGCGGAATACGACATGAACCAATAGAAGACAGACACCAGCATGCCGCCCATGCACATGCCGTACACGAGCGATTCAAGGTAGACGGCGCGCACGCCAAGGCGGAACAGCTCCGTCGACCCGGATGCCGAGAACAGCGGATTGGCGCACGTCACGATGGCCCACAGAGGGACAAGCCACACCAAAGCGCGGACCGTCGGCGAAAATCCCCTGGTCACAGCAGAGCAGGTGAATGCACCGATGACCGACGCCGCAGCATAGACGGGATGGATGACCGCCATGGAGCAGACGATGGCGCCCGCCAAGAAGCAGAACGCCACCGCCGGATGATGCAGATTGAACACATTGCCCATGATGATGGATTCCCCTGGCGAACCCTTAGGAAGTCACATACGTCCAGGCTATGTAATCGCCATCGGCCAGCGTGCATGCGCTGCAAGACACGGGAACGAATGCGCCGTTGACGAAATACTTCCAACCGGAGCCGGAGCCGTGCTCTTTTTCAGCAAGGCCGCCGATCGCGGAGATGTAGATGCCGTATGCACTCGACTCGGCGTTGAATCCGATGCCCGAGGCGGCCAGGGCATCATAGACCGTCGCCCCCTGGTTGAGCGTCACAGTGCTCGACCAGCTCACGGGGCTGCCGACGCTGCTCGAGTCAACCGCGACCGTCACCGTGACGGTGGCCGGTGCGGGCTCCGGCGCAGGCTCGGGCTCGGGCGCAGGCTCGGGTGCCGGGGCCGATGAAGAACCGGATCCAGCGGAATCCGAAGAGCCGGACAATCCGGAAGAGCCGCCGGAAGAGTCCGAAGACGCCGACCCGGAAGAGCCGGAGCCGCCGGAAGAAGCGGACGACCCGGAATTCCTACCCGCATCGCCGGACGAGGAGCCATCGTCAGCTCCCGAAGAATCCGATGCGGCATCGTCCCCGTCGGACGAAACGGATGCATCGGGGTCTGCAGCCTGGGAATCAGGTTGCTGGGAGGCTGCTGCGCTTACGGCAGCATCTTTGCCAGCAGCCGATCCGCCGTGGTCTCCGGTCCCAGCCTCGACCGTGGAGAACAGGCCCCCGGCTGCGCCGCCGGAATACGCACCCGCAAAACCCGCAACGGCCAGCACGAACACAAGCACCGCAGCCGCAGCGGCGGCAATCATCATCCGCTTGCGTTTGGGAGTCTTCTCCTCCGAAGCGGCAGCGGGCAGATCGGCCGGATCGCAATCCGATGCATCTGAAGCGGAAGAGCCGCCCGATGCATCGGTTGCGCCAAGGGACTCGGTGGGAGCCTGGACCGTCAACGCCTCACGGGCGGCGCGGTCGAAGTCGCTCTCGCGTTTTTCAGCCATGTCGAACCGCCCTAGCTTGCGCGACGGACTGCGAACAGCACGCCTGCTGCGCTGATGGCCGCGGAGACAAGGAGGCCAAACGCCAGGGGCGCCGTCGCATCTCCGGTCGAGGGCAGGCGGTCGGCTCCGGCCTGCATGTCCGCACCGGGATCTTCAGGGGTCGCCTGCTGTTCGGAATCGGCATTCCCGCCGGCACCGGCACCCGAATCGTCGCCCGTGCCGTCACCCGAGCCGGAATCTTCGCCCGAGCCCGAACCGGAACCGTTGCCTCCTTCGCCGGAGCCGTCGCCGTCGCCGGAGCCGGAGCCGTCGCCGGAGCCTCCCTGATCGGGATCGGGACCGGGCTCAACCGAAGCCTTGGCCTTCACGGCGAACAGGTTGCCGGAATCATTGGTGTACAGCAGCATGCCGTCATCGCCCAGCGCGACCGACGCCATGCACCAGTTGTTCATGCCTTCGGGATCAAACAAGCTCGTCGCCTGCGTGTCGCCGACCTTGTACATGATCAGGTCGCCGCCCGAAGTGTACGGCCAGCCCTCAGCTCCGTTGGCGGTGAAGTAGACATAGGTTCCGCTTGCCTGCACGGAAACCAGCGGACGGCTCTTCACTTCGCCCGCAAGGGGCTTGCCGTCGACGGTTTTGACCTGCATGACGGACATGTCCGCCTTATCCACGATGGCAAGCACGCCATCGTTGCCGTAACCGGCCGACTTGGCGACGCCTCCGCCGACGATGACGGAATCAGCCGTCACGACAGGCGTGGATGTTGAAACGTCGCCGAACTCGGCGGATCCCGTTTCAGCCAGGGTTCCATCATCGGCCACGGATATGCGGTGCAGCACGCCATCCATCGTGGCGATGTACACGTCGTTGCCATCGGCGACGGCGGATGAACGCACACCGGTGCCCAGGTCAAGCGTGGATACGGGGTCGCCGGTGGCCGAATCGGATGCAATGGCGCGGACGATGCCGCTGTCGGCGCCGATGACCGCAAAGCCGTTCGCCTCGCAGGCAGCTGCCCAGTAGTAGCCCGCAGTCTCCTCCTGCGTCCACAAGGTTTCGCCCGTTGCCGCGTCGAGGCACATCAGATTGCCGCCGCTCGAAGCATGCGCGCTGGGCACTACGGTTGCGACGTAGATGCGTCCGTCGATGACGGAAAGCGAACTGTTCACCTGCTGCGCTCCGGCTGCCAGCTGCGGTGCGGGGTCGCTGGTCCACACGGTTGCAAGCGTGCCGGGCTCAAGGGCGACGACCGATCCGCCGGTCAGCGGAACCAGAACCTTGCCTTCGACATACGCGCAGCGAGCGCCGTAATCGATGGCAGCAGGCAGATCGACGACGGCCTTTTCGGCGCCGGTCGCCTGATCGAGGATGCGCATCTGCGAAGACGATGCCAGATAGACATCGCCGTCGATGACCAACGGCGTGGACACCGCAGGAGCCCAGGCATCGCTGCCCTGGTAGTTGTACGACCAGGCGAGTTCGGCCGAAGCCGCCTCGATAGGGGTCGCATCGCCGGTCAAGCCGGTCTCGTAATCATGTTGGGCGGCGAAAGCTGCCTGAGCGCCGAAGCAGCTCAATGCCACGGCAAGGGCGAATGCGAGCCCGGTGATACGCGAACGAACGCGCAAGAATTTCGACATGGGGTTCCTTTCTTCCAGGGTACGATGACGGAAAGGCATTCCGACTCGCCTGTCTGCGCACGCGGCGCCGAAGGCTCACGGTTACTGGCATAGCTGGGGGTTTGCACCC
>CAUWJA010000014.1:0-13788 GCA_963558905.1 uncultured Eggerthellaceae bacterium | reverse complement strand
TCTTCATCGCCAAGGATATCTTCGACGGAAACCCCCTGCGCGGGCAGGATGAAATTCATGACGGCACCGCCGTCGAACGGAAGCCCCGCACGCACGAATTCGTCTGCAACCAGCACGTCATGGCCGTCAAAGCTCGCATCGAGGTTCATGAAATCCATCATCACGGTCGCACCGCCGCCCGCCCCGGTCTGCGCTGCCGCATCCGAACCGCTTCCCGGCTGCAGCGTGAATTCGCCCTCGGACGTAAGTGACGCATTGAACGGGGTTTGCCACGAACCCTTGAAATATACGGTGTTGACCAGGGCGATCAGCCATTCGGGGCGGGTTTTGACCTCAGGGGCCAGGGTATTGCCGGTGTGCTCTGAAATCCAAGCCGACATGGCGGCATCGGCGCCGGCCGTGCCGAAATCAGCCTCGAAGATCTCAGCCAGGAAATCCTGCGTCATGCAATCGACGAATTCCTGTTTGAACGGCCCGCCGTCCGCAGACAGCCACACCGAATCCGCCAGCTTCATCTCGCACAGGGGATTCGTATACATGCTCAGAAACAGCGCGCGGTACCGAGATAGCATCTCGGGCGAATCGGCGGTCTGGAGAAACGCCATCATCTGCTCGCGCGTTTCACCCTGCGCGCCCTGGGCGGTCATTGACAAGGCGAAATACAGGCTGATCGGCGAATAATTCACATTGGGCCCGTCCGCGGAAGCCAGGAAATCGGCGGCGGTGGATGTGGCGAAGGCATTGGCCGCTGTTACGATCTCATCCTGAGGGTACACGAAGATCTGGTCTTCAACCGCGTAGAACCCATCGGCGTCCTTCTGCGGATACGTCGGGGCGGGATACGCCTTCACATCCACGCCGCCCGCCTGGACAACGGAATCAACGGCCTGCCCGGCGTCGTCTTGCGAGCAGCCGGCCAGCACGGCTCCGCAGCACGCGACGGCAAGCGCCGCCGCAAGACCGTTACGCACGAATTCGGACATGGGCGAATCAATCCTCATGGAGCCTCCTCTGCACGGAATGCACGGACTGCGGAGCCGGTTACAGCAAGCGGACCTACCAGAACAGCTTGGAAACGCTGCCGTTCTCGTAGACGTTCTTGATGGTCTGGGCGAACAGGGGCGCCACGGAAAGAACCTTGATCTTGCCGGTCTGACGCTCGAGCGGCACAGGAATGGTGTTGGTGACAACGACCTCTTCGATGCAGGAGTTCTCGATGCGGTCATATGCCGGGCCGCTGAAGATGCCGTGCGTTGCGCACGCGTACACTTCGGCAGCGCCCTTGGCCTTCAGCGTGGCGGCGGCGGCCACCAGAGAACCGGCGGTATCGATCATGTCGTCGTTGAGAATGCAGATCTTGCCCGTGACATCGCCGATCAGCGCGGTGATTTCGGCCTGATTGTGCTTGGGGCGGTCCTTGTGCATGATGGCGATGTCGGAGTCCATCATGGTGGAGAACTTCTTTGCGGCCTTCGCGCGGCCCACGTCAGGCGAAACCACGCAGACGCACTCGGAGTCGAAGCCCTTCTGCTTGAAGTAGTCCACGAAGATGGACATGGCCGTCATATGGTTGACCGGAGCATCGAAGAAACCCTGGATGGCATCCTGATGCAGGTCGATGGTGATGGTGTCGTTGATGCCGGCGGCAGCCATGAGGTCGGCCACCAGCTTTGCCGTGATAGGCTCGCGCGGTGCGGCCTTGCGGTCTTGGCGTGCGTAGCCGTAATGGGTCACAACCGCGGTGATGCGGCGGGCAGACGCACGGCGGGCGGCATCGGCCATGATCAGAAGCTCCATGAGCGCATCATTGACCTGAGGGCCGGCAACGGACTGCACCAGGAACACGTCGGCCCCGCGGACGCTATCCAGATAGCGTGCGTAGATTTCACCGTTCGCGAACTTCTCAAGCTTCACATTACCAAGGGAAATTCCCAGCTCAGAAGCAATTTCCTCAGCAAGTGCAGGGTTCACGGAACCGCTGAAAACCGCCAAGCTCTTATGCATGTCGTCCATCGATCTGCATCCTTTCGTATTCAAGCGGGCGAATGGGCGCCCGCACTGTCCCCTCTTCTGCCAGCCGGCAACGCGGCCTGCCTCATTGCACGTCGATGCGGCGCCTACTTGCCGCCGGCCTCTTTCGCAGCACGCAGCTTCGCCATGTGCTTTGCCGCCCAACCGGGAATCTCGCGCTGGTCGTTGCGCTCAAGGGCCAAAGCATCGGCCGCCACATCGCGCGTGATGCACGACGCAGCCCCAACGATGGCGCCTTCGCCGATGTTCAAGGGCGCAACCATCATGGTATCACTGCCGATGAACACATTGTCGCCGATTACAGTAGTGTGCTTGCTCACGCCATCGTAATTGCACGTGATCGAGCCTGCGCCCACATTCACGCCCGAACCCATCATGGTGTCGCCGATATAGGAAAGATGCGGCACCTTGCTGCCTTCGCCGATGACGGATTTCTTGATCTCAACGTGCGTGCCGGCTTTCGCACCGCGGCACAGATGCGTGCCGGGGCGAAGATAGGCGCGCGGACCGGTGGTGGCGGCGTCGTCGATCCGGGTCTGCTCGGCAACGGTCTCATCCACGCGGCAGCCGCATCCCACCACGGTGTCGGTCAGACGGGTGTTGGGACCGATCACGCTGTCGCGGCCGATTGAGGTTTCGCCCCACAGCATGGTCATGGGCAGAAGCTCCACATCGGGCTCGATGGTCACATCAGGGCCGATCCAAACCGTGTCGGGATCAAGCATGGTCACGCCGTTGTCCATGTGGCGGCCGTTGATTCGCCGCTGCATGGCACGCGTGGCCTGCGCCAGCTGACGGCGCGAATTGATGCCCATGGCCTCTTCGGCATCGGCGGTCTGCAGGGCAAGCACCTTGCGGCCGTCGTTGCGGCAGATCTCAAGCACATCGGTCAAATAGAACTCGCCTTGGGCGTTATCGTCGGAAACGCGGGTCAGCGCGTCGAAGAGGGCCGGCGCGTCGAAGCAGTAGAAACCGGAGTTGCACTCGGTGATGGCGGCCTCTTCGGGCGAACAGTCCTTCTGCTCAACGATGCGGGCGACGCTGTCTGCGCAACCCTGCGGATCGCGCACGATGCGCCCGTAGCCGAAGGGATCGTCCAGCTCCATGGTCAGCACCACCACGGCGGCGTCCTGCTCTTCGCGCACGCTCACCAGGCGCGCAATGGTTTCAGGCGTGATGAGCGGGCAGTCCCCGGAAAGCACCACCAGCGAACCGGGTTCGGCCGTGCCGTCGGAGCGCGTCATGGCCGCGCGGGCAGCCTCGACCGCGTCCGCCGTGCCACGGCGCTGGGCCTGGAAGACCGTGCGCGTGTCAGCGACCAGAGGTTCAACCTGTTCGCTCAGATGGCCCACGACGGTGAGCACATCTTCGATGCCCGCGTCACGGGCAGCGTCGACAACCCACCTGACCAGGGGCTTGCCCAGAACCTCGTGAGCAACTTTGGGCTTTTCGGACTTCATGCGGGTACCCGCGCCCGCAGCAAGAATCAGCGCTTTCGCTTGCATGATGTCTCCTCCTGTAAGACAGCCGACCTGCGGCTTCCCATGCATCGGCGCCCGTATGGAGAGCGTGTGCATTCGAATAGGGGAAAGTATACCAGCATGCTACAAAAGCCCGTTGCGCTCGCACAGTTTCCGCACAGGCCGTATAATTCGCGGGTCAACAACTCGCAGGAAGGCACCATCATGGAACATGCCCACGAAGCCCAGCGCTTCGCCCCCGCACGCACATCCGATTCCCTGGCTACCGCATGCGTCCAAGCCGGGTGGCGTCCCGGCGACGCCGAGCCGCGCCAGATTCCCATCTATCAGTCGACAACGTGGAAATACGACGCCTCCGAGCACATGGGAAAGCTATTCGACCTCGAAGAATCCGGGTATTTCTACTCGCGCCTGCAGAATCCCACCAACGACGCCGTTGCAGCGAAGATCTGCGCGCTCGAAGGCGGCAGCGCGGCCATGCTCACCTCATCCGGGCAGGCGGCGAATTTCTACGCCGTATTCAACATTGCCGGCTGCGGCGACCACGTGGTGGCCAGTTCGGCCATCTACGGCGGCACCTACAACCTGTTCGCCGTGACCATGCACCGCATGGGTGTGGAGTTCACGTTCGTATCCCCCACCTGCTCCGATGAGGAGCTGGAAGCCGCATTCCGCCCCAATACGAAGGCGGTGTTCGGCGAGACCATCGCCAACCCGTCGCTCGCGGTGCTCGACATCGAACGCTTCGCCGCCGCCGCGCACGCGCATGGCGTGCCGCTGATCGTGGACAACACCTTCCCCACGCCCGTGAACTGCCGCCCCATCGAATGGGGCGCCGACATCGTGACGCACTCCACCACCAAGTACATGGACGGCCACGGCGCCGCCATCGGCGGATGCATCGTGGATTCCGGCCGCTTCGACTGGACGGCGCATGCCGACAGATTCCCCGGCCTGACCACGCCTGACGAAAGCTACCACGGCGTGGTCTACACCGAGCGCTTCGGGCTTGAAGGGGCGTTCATCACGAAGGCAACCGCCCAGCTCATGCGCGATTTCGGCAGCGTCCAGAGCCCCCAGAACGCGTTTTTGCTGAACATGGGGCTGGAAAGCCTGCATGTGCGCATGGCCCAGCATTGCAGAAACGGCCAAGCGGTTGCCGAATTCCTGGCTGCACATCCCAAGGTCGCATGGGTTCGCTATCCCGGACTTCCCGGCGACGAATTCCACGCGCTCGCAGAGAAGTATCTGCCCCAGGGCGGCTGCGGCGTCGTGAGTTTCGGTGTGGCCGGCGGGCGCGCGGCAGCTGAAGCGTTCATGGCCAACCTCAAGCTTGCGCAAATCGCTACACACGTGGCCGACGCACGCACCTGCTGCCTGCACCCGGCAAGCTCCACGCACC
Source organism: uncultured Eggerthellaceae bacterium (assembly GCA_963558905.1). Classification (GTDB taxonomy): domain Bacteria; phylum Actinomycetota; class Coriobacteriia; order Coriobacteriales; family Eggerthellaceae; genus Slackia. Next base: position 8,874 of record CAUWJA010000014.1, on the reverse strand, counting down.
GCCAGATGACTGACGCCGAGTTGGCCGCCGCCGGCATCGGCGCCGATCTGATCCGCCTGAGCTGCGGCATCGAGGGCACCGCCGACCTGATCGCCGATGTGGCGCAGGCGCTTGACGCCGTGGAAGCCACGCCGCTGCCTTGCTGACACCGTCGCACCCGCAGAGCCGCCCGACCGCGACACCGCCGCACCCGTGACCGAGACCATCCTGACATACGACCTGGAAATCCTGCATTTCCTCCATGATGAGGCCGCATCCCCTGCCATGGATGCGGCCATGACGTTCGTGACGCAACTGGGAGACGGCGGCTTTCTATGGTTCGCCATCGCGGCGGTGCTTATTGCGCAACGGAGATTCCGCAGCTTCGGCATTGCCGTGATCGTCGCCGTGATCATGGACTTCGCCATCGGCGACATCGTTCTGAAGAACATCGTGGAACGTGCGCGGCCGTTTCTGACCGATCCGTCGCTTGCCACCACGCTCATCCCGCTGCCCGGATCGTTCTCTTTCCCGTCGGGCCATACGGGCTCATCGTTTGCGGCAGCCACCGTCCTTGCGGCAATCCCCTTCTCCAGCGGATGGAAGCGCATGGCTTTGCGCGCGGTGCCCATCGCCGCCGCAGCCGCCGTCGCCTTCTCCCGGCTCTACCTGTGCGTGCACTTCCCCACCGACGTTGCGGTTGGGTGCCTTCTGGGCATCGCGTGCGGACTGCTGGTGCTCAAGGCCCTGCATCCCGCCGTCAAACCGCCCGCGGGCGCCGGGCCGGACGCCGCAGGCGCGGATTCCAGCCCGGACGCTTCAGCGGCAAGACCCTAGCTCTACAGCGCGTCTGCCCCGCGCTCACCGGTGCGGATGCGGATGCATTCCTCAACCGGCGTCACAAAGATCTTGCCGTCGCCGACATCGCCCGTGCGGGCAACCTTGCAGATCAGCGCAACGATCCCTTCTACGGATTCATCTGGCACGACGGTCGTTATGCTGACCTTCGGCACCATGTTGACCAGCACCTCGCTGCCGCGGTAGTACTCCTTCCATCCGTGCTGCTTGCCGCACCCGTGCACCTGCGCGATGGTCATGCCGCGCACACCGGCCTCGCGAAACGCTTCTTTGAGCGGCTCCACCTTGGACGGACGCACTATTGCCTCTATTCGCTTCATGGAAAACCTCCTGAGAATGTGTTCGAAATCCGTCAGTCCAGCCCGTTATACGCCGGATATGCCGATTCGCCGTGCCATGCGGTGTCCATGCCTTCGGCCTCAACCGATTCCTCGACCCGCAGCGTGCCGCCGAACAGCGCCTTCACGATCAGTGCGAGGATCGCCGAACCCAGCGCCACGAACGCGACGGTGATCAGGATGCCCAGGCATTGGGAAACCAGAAGCGAAGGGTCACCCGTGTACAGCAGGCCGCCGTGCTCGGTCCAGGACAGCTCGGGAACGCAGAAGACGCCGGTGAGCACACCGCCAACGATGCCGCCGACGCAATGGCAGCCGAACGCATCGAGGGCGTCGTCGTAACCGAGCTTCGCCTTGGCGAACGAAATGGCGAAGAAGCACACCGGGGAAACCGCCAGCCCCATGGCGATGGCAGCCCACGGCTCGACGAAACCAGCGGCCGGAGTGATTGCCACCAACCCTGCGACCAAGCCCGTCGCCGCACCGACCAACGTGGAGTGGCCGGTCTTGATCTTTTCCACCGCCATCCAGGACAGCACGCCCGCAGCCGAGGCCGCAACGGTGTTCAGCAGTGCCAACGCAGCCACGCCGTCGGCGGCGAACTGGGATCCGGCATTGAAGCCGAACCATCCGAACCACAGCAGCGTCGCACCCAAAGCGACGAACGGGACATTGTGCGGACGATAGCTGACCAGGCCGAACCCACGGCGACGACCAAGGAACAGGCACAGGATGAGGCCCGTGAGGCCGGAGCTGATATGCACGACGTCACCGCCCGCGAAGTCAAGCGCGCCGACCATATCGCCGATCAGACTGCCCTCGCCGCCCCATACCATATGAGCCAAAGGGGCGTACACGCCCAGAACCCACAGGGCGATGAACGCGACCACCGCGCCGAACTTCATACGCCCAGCCACCGCGCCGGTGATGATCGCGCAGGTGATCATGGCGAAAGCCGCCTGGAATACGACATCGACCACAGACGGGTAGATTGCCCCTTCGGGAGCCTCGGCGGCCTCTTGGAGCAGCGACTGAACAATGCCCAAGCACCCCAACTGGTCGAAACCTCCGAAAACCGGCAGCGACCCATCTCCGCCATACGCGAACGACCACCCGGCGACCACCCAGACAACGCCCACCACACCGATGACGGCGAATACCATGAGCATGGTGTTGACCACGTTTTTGCGCCTCGACAGGCCTCCGTAGAAAAACGCCAGACCCGGCGTCATGAGCAGCACCAGCATGGCGCATATGAGCATGAACGATGTTGAACCCGTATCGAACATCTGCTCCTCCTTTCGACGATCATTGACCTGATTGCGATTGTAGAGAGAGCAGAATAACTTTCTGACCTGGGACGATTGTTTTAACAACCGGGAAATGGAGACGTAACGCACGCGTCATGCGCTCGAAATCATACGGAAACGCAAGCGCTGGACAGCACGGAGAGGCGACTTAGACCGACTGGACCGGAACTTAAAGCCGGACAGAATTCATGCGAACCTCATCCAAGATGCGCTCACCGAGCCATCCGCAGGGAACACCCGCTGATTCCACCTCGGATACCGCCCGTCCGACGGCGTCCTCCACCGAACCCGCAAGCACGGAAAGCCTCGTCAGCGCTCGACCGCTCGGCAGCTTCATTGATTTCGCCAAGTCCTCAAACGATTCCAGGGTCACATCTTCAAGCACATGAGCGCCCCCGATAGACATGGCCATACGCTTTGAAAGCCTGTCGTAGCATGATGTACATAGAAGATCGTATGCAGGCGCAAGCCGAAGCTCTTTCCAAGACGAATCCCTGATCAACGCAAGATTCTTCAAGTGCGCGTCGCAATTGCCGATTAGGTAATTAAAAGAAACGATATCCCATAGCTTCCACATGTCGGAAATCGGATCCGTCGATACACTTTCAAGAAGCCGTATCACTTTATCCAGATAGCGAATGCCCCGTTCTTCGTACTTCCGTTCGGGAACCGTAGCGGTAGCTTGGCAGAAATCCTCCTGATGCAAACGAAGGGGAACCGGCAACCCATCGATCCGGCGATCAGATGCACCGAAATCGCGATCGAATCGTTTTGTGCAGATGATGGGGGCGCCCGCATCGAAAAGCTCGACATGCGGAACTTCAAGTCCTAATTGTTCCGCAGCGATTGTACATATGGCTTCATTGACGGACGAATCTGGGAAAGCGGAATTTGCCGGTTTTAAAATATGCGTCGAAGGCGCCGAACCTGACGGCTCATACCATCGGCCGTCAGGGTCACGGTAGAGCGCTATCTTCGCCTGACTGCCCGCCAATGAAAAACGCAGCCGTTCACTTGTCTCTGCGGCAACCGAATATCCTTGCGTTGCAAGCCTCGAAAGCATGTCTCCATCAACTGGCATATAGCCGGCCTCGACAACATCGGCTGGACTTTGAAGCGAAACCGCCCCGATGCATTCTCTCCCTATCGCATTGAGCAGCTTCACATATGCCGCACCCGAAACATTGATCCTCGAAGCCAGTGCCATGCGGGCGCCTTCTTCTGGCAAAAGACCCTCGAAATATGGACGCATCTTCTTTGCCGGAAACGGCTCGGTTCGCAATGGAAGCGTCACCGAAAGGGGCTTAGGATCGGCCATGCGCAACCATTGTTCGTCGTATGCGAAAGACTCCCCCGTTCCAGGCGCAGTCTCGATAATGCCGACATGTGCGCTTGCGCCAAAACGTTCGGCAAAGACCTCGATCATCATAGGTCATCACCGTTCCTTTTCTTGACGAACAGATCAAGCCCAAGTCGGCCGAGCACGAACATGGCCTTGCCTATCTCCGCGGATTCCTTGCCGTTTTCCAAATTGGAAAGATACACGGCAGAGCAGCCGCAGTAGCTGGCAAGTTCCGCCTGCGTATAACCAAGCTCCTTACGCCGCTTCCTTATGGCCGCCCCAAAATCCGCCGTGTCATAGATTCGCATGGTTCTCCCATTCATAAACGTTCGTTTAGATTTTATGCGTTATAGCCTGCGCATCAACGTTCGTTTATATTATGTCACGCTGAAACAGAATTTCAACGTTCGTTTATAATCAGGCAAACAGGGCACGCGAAATCCAGCGCACCGCGGATTTGCGAGGAGGAGCGCTTCAGAAGCCCCACATGCGGACTTCGGGCTCAAGCTTGACGCCCTCCATCTCGAACACGCGGCGCTGGACCTCGGCGATGAGCTGCAGCACGTCATCAGCCGTTGCCCCGCCGGCATTCACCACGAACCCGGTATGCTTCTCGGACACCTGCGCGCCGCCCACGCGGAACCCGCGCAAACCCGCGTCCTGGATCAGCTTGCCGGCGAAATATCCTTCAGGACGTTTGAACGTGCTGCCGGCGCTGGGCATCTCAAGCGGCTGCTTCTCTTCGCGGCGTTGACGCAGATCATCCATGCGCGCCTGGATTTCCGCAGGCGAATCAGGGGCAAGCTCCAGCACGGCGGACAACACGATGTAGCCGGCGGAATCCATCATGGAGTGACGGTATGACCAGTCGGCCTCTTCGGCAGACACCTCCACCACGCTGCCCTCAGGCGTCAGGCAGGTGAGGCTGCGCGCAACATCCTTGAATTCGCCGCCATAGGCACCGGCGTTCATGATCGCGGCACCGCCGATGGTGCCGGGAATCCCGCTGGCGAATTCGAAGCCCGCCAGGCCCGCCTCGCACGCAGCGGCGGCCACGGCGGCATTGCTCGCTCCAGCCTGCGCCACGATGCGCGCGCCGTCCACCTTGATCGCAGCGAAGTTCTCGGCCAGCTTGAGCACCACGCCCCGCAGCCCCGCGTCGGAAACCAGCAGGTCGCTGCCCAGGCCGATCACATGCAGAGGCAGTTTCGCCTCACGGCAGACCGAGGCCACGGCCGCCACTTGCTCCACCGTGCGGGGCAGCACCACCGCATCAGCAGGCCCGCCGATCTGAAACGTGGTATGCGCGCTCATGGGTTCATCGACAAGCACGGCGTCGTCGCCTAGGAGCTCACGCAGAAATTCAATGGCGGAACAGGGGGTATCGAGCATCGGAATCCTCCTCGGTTGTTCTGTTTCGTCACGAAACGATACCATGCGCCCGCCGATGCCGCAAATCCGCAGCACCGGACCGAGCATGCAGCTTCGAGGCTACAGCCGCCGGTAGCGCACACTGCGGCCCGCGCCCTCTTTGGACACAAAGGCGGCATTTGTCAGATCGGCGAGAATTCGCAGCACCTTATCCCTGCCGAAACCCGTCGCCCCAACCAAATCGCTGCTGGAATATGGACGACCGGGCGTCATCGCATCAAGCACTACCGCGGCGTCTCCCCCAGGCAGGCATGGCCTATCCGTCACCGGCAGAACCAAAACTACCGAATTCTCGTTGATGCGGAAACGCGGAGCAGCGTCGGTCTGCCCGTAGATCTCCCTGATTCGCCTGATGCCTGTACCGAAATTCTCAATTAGACCCAGTCGGAAGAACACACCTGCCACAGACGGATTCCGCAGCAGAGAAACCTCACCGCGCAAATACTCCTCCTCAGAAAGGCCGGTCATCAAACCGCCCGGCGATGCAATCTCGACACGGTCCTCATGCATCTCGACACGCACTCGAGCATTGATGTCCCATCGCCGATGGACAAGAGCGTTGGCCAGAGCCTCACGAAATGCAGCCTCCGGGATGCGCTCATGCGCAACCCGCGTAAACCCCTCGATCTTCTCGTATGTGTAATACCTCCGGAAGAAGTCGACTGCACGATCATATTGCACAAGCGCCGATTCGCCGTCGATGCGCTCCCTATCCAGAATCACGCTGATGGAATTCCCGAATCGAGCCATATCAATCCCCATCAGGTCGTTTTTATCCGCAAGAATGGCTCCGGCATTGGTGAATAATCCGTCAGGGCGCATGAGTCCCAAAGTTTTCAGAATGCCGTCCCCCACCTGTTCGATTGATAAAGCATTGCACAGCCGCACTGAAAGGTCTGAAAACTGCAAATCCACTGATGACGAAGGTATTTCATCAAACGTCAGGTTGCTGGATTCGAGAATCATCCTGCGAAGCTCGAACTGATCAGCCTCAACGGTTGACGAGTCGCGACGCACATATGCCTTGGTTTTGTAGAGATACGGCTTGTCTGGCCCGGAAGATATTTCGAGCTTCACACAAGAATCTCCCTTATCGATATCGATCGAATACAGCGGTCGAGGAGATATGGAATCGTTGATGCGGTTCTCGATGTCAAGGGCCGTCTCCACAGGATCGGCCAGGCCGACATGGACACCGTCATCCGCAACGCCGAAGTATATGACCCCGCCTTCGCTGTTCGCATATGCGCTAACTGTCTTCAAGAAGCCACTGCTGACATCAGATTTGAATTCGATATTGACCGTTTCCCGCATTGCCTCACCTCACCCATAGTTCTAAGCATACGCCTCGCATTATACATCGAATCCGATGATTAGCCGACGTTTACCATTTACGTCGGCCAATCATCGGATTTAAGGCAATTCTTCTCATAATCGTCGGCAATTAAACCGACGTGAATTGATAATCGTCGGTTCTGCATCGGACGCTCAGGGCGATTACCGCCACAGATAGCCATGAGAGCCGCAAAGCAATGCACGCCGCACTCACGGCGCAAGTATCGCCCTAAACCCGCTCGGCGAATTTGTACCCCACGCGCCACACGGTGAGCAGGTACTTCGGCTGCGAAGGATTGTCCTCGATCTTCTCGCGGATCTTGCGCATGAACACCGTGATGCTGTTCTCATCCACGCCGCTTTCGCGCCCCCAGATATGCTCGAAAATCTGATTGCGCGTGAACACCTGGCCGGGATTCGACGCAAGAAGGGCCAGGATTTCGAACTCCTTGGCCGTCAAATCGACCTTTTCGCCGCGCAGATACACCTCGTAGTGATTGAACACGATTTCCAAGTCACCGGTCTTGTTGCTGCCTTCGCGGCTGACGGCTTTTGCAAAGGCAAGGTCGGTCTTATGGCGTCGCAAGTGTGCCTCGATACGCAGCAACAGCTCATCAGGGCTGAACGGCTTGACCACGTAATCGTCTCCGCCGGCTTTGAAGCCGATGCTCTTGTCAACGATGTCGCCTTTCGCGGACAGGAAGATGATGGGGATGCGACGCCCTTTCGCACGGATGGCCGAGCAAACGTCGAACCCGTTGGTGCCGGGCATCATCACATCGAGCAACAGCAAGTCAGGGTGCTGCTCAGCCAGAATGCGCAGCCCGTCGTCCCCGTTGTAAGCGGGAATGAATCCATAGCCCGCATCTTCCACGATACGGCGAATCAGGGTATGGACACCCTCGTCGTCATCGATGAGCATGATCTTGTACGGTTCGTTATTCATCATTTCCCCCGTTTTCAGTCGGCGAAGAGCCCGCATCGGCAGGTTCGGTGGCTTCGGCAGATTCGACAGCGGGCCGCACCACCGGACTGACCGGCAGATGAACGGTGAATGCGCTGCCCTTGCCCAGTTCGCTTTCCAGTTCCACGTGGCCGCCATGCATCTCAGTGTACTCGCGCACGAGAGCCAGTCCCAACCCAGTCCCGCGATAGCGGCGCGAGGCCGAGGAATCCGCCTGCACGAATTTCTCGAAAATGCGATCGCGATCCTCTTCGGCAATGCCGATGCCAGTGTCGGCCACGCGCAGAAGCACCTCATCAGAAACGGCGTCGTAGCTCACGTGGAGCGTCACCGTTCCGCCTGCCGGAGTGAATTTCATGGCGTTGCCGCACAGGTTCTCAAGCACATGGCGAATCCTGTCGCCGTCGCAGGTGACAAGAGGAACGTCGGCGTCGATGGAATACGAGAACGCAACCTTGTTTCGCCGGGACAAGGGAGCCACCACCGATTGGACCAGTCCAACGACATCGCCCAGATCAACGGTCTCCATCACCAGCTGGGTTTTTCCCGCGTCAAGCCTGCTCATCTCCAAGATGTCGTTGATCATGAGCAGCAGCACATGGCTGTTCGCCTCGATTTCACGGCGGATCTCCGCCTCTTTCTCATCCACTGGATCGCCTGCGCGGTTGAGCATTTCCGAAAACGCGATGATGGATGTCAGCGGCGTGCGCAACTCATGGCTCATCATGTTGAGGAAGTCCGACTTATATTGATTCTCGTTGCGAAGGCGCTCGTTGGCATGCTCGAGCTGCACGCGCTTGGTCTTCAATGCCTCATTGACGCGCGAGAGCTGCGCGGTGCGTTCCTCAACCTGCGACTCCAAATTGTCGTAGAGGTCGGAGAGCTGATGCGCCATCTCGTTGAATTCAGCAACTACGGCGTTGAGCTCATAAGACGACTCCGAGTCGTTCAGGCGAACGTCCAGATTGCCCCGTTGCATGCTGCCAAATGCCTGGCGAAGACGCTGCAGCGGCCGTGTGACCAGGTGGGTCAAGGACATGTACACAATCAACAAACAGGCAACCAGCATGAACACAAAGAAGAAAGCGTTGCGCAGGACAAGCTCATGCTCTGCAGCCACATACGACTCCATCGGAATCATGATACTGATTGCGCCGCCTATGTCGTCTATACCCCAACCCTCCTTGGGATAACCTGTTTGATCTATCTCCCCAGCGGGTTCGCCATGGCATTCCAAACATGATTTCTCAATTTTCATAGGAGCTGAATACCTGAATACCTGTTCCCCTTCGTATTCGGATACTCCATAGTATTCCT
>CAUWJA010000013.1:0-13814 GCA_963558905.1 uncultured Eggerthellaceae bacterium | reverse complement strand
CACCTACGTGAAGTGCCGCGTGGACGGCAGGTCATCGTCGCAGGCGGTGGTGACGGCGATCGGACTCGACGAGACCGGCCACAAGCGCTTCCTCGGGGTGGACTGCATCGACGCTGAATCCTACGCGGGTTGGAAAGAGTTCCTCGCGGACGTCCGCGGGCGCGGCGTCGACGGCGTCGTGCTGGTCGTGTCCGACGCCCACGAAGGGCTCGCCAAGGCGATCTCGGAGACGTTCCGCGGCGCCGCGTGGCAGCGTTGCATCACGCACCTCATGCGCAACGTGGCGGGGCGCATCCGCAAGAAGGAGGACCAGAGACGGGCGCGCGAGGCCATGAAGGCGACCTTCAGCCAGAAGCGTCCGCTGCTGGTGCGAGCTTGCTATCAGCAGGCGGCCGAGGTGGTGACGGCGATATCGAGGACCGCCGGCAAGGTGCTGCTGGAGGCTGAGGACGCCGCTTTGGCGTACCTGTCCTTTCCTCAGTCGCACAGGTGCAAGATACGCACCAACAACGTTCAGGAGCGCGCCAACCGGGAAATCAAGAGGAGGACCAACGTCGTGCAGTCGTTTCCCTCGCGCGAATCCCTCATACGGCTCGTGGGCGCAGCGCTTATCGAAGCCGAAGAGGATTGGTCGGCGCGCTGCGTGATATCCAAGCCCTCGCTCGCGCATGCATGGAAGCCTTGCGCCCAGGAGCCTCCGACCGTCGACGAGCTCAACGAAGCCCGCGAGGCGGCACGGAGAATCATCGCGGAGGCGGTTGACCTCAAAGCGGAGCAAGAGTAGCATCGGCGCGACTAAGGACTCCGGGCGAATCTCTTACACCAACAATCGGGACGCTACCAAGGCCTCCCCGTGGCACATGCCGCGATCCCTGCAGCTGCGGTAGTACTCTCCGAACCGGCCTTTGCTGCGGCTGAGCGAGTTGCAGGAGAAGATGAGCAGGTTCTTCAACCGCTTGTTCCCCTGGCGGGACGAGCTCACCGACGATATCGACCTGCCCGACTGCCGGTTCCTGGGCGCGATTCCGCAGTAGGACGCAAGATGGTCATGGTCGGGAAAGTCGTCGATGTCTACGTTTATCACCAGCTCGGATGCGGTCCTGGGGCCGATTCCCGGAATGGTGAGCAGACATGCGTAGGTGTCGTCCTCGGCGAGCAGCGCCGTTATCTCGGCGTCGAGCCTGGCCGCCTCCTCCGCGGATTCCCTGATACGTCTGGCGAGCATCTTCACCTGCGGGTTCTCCGCCATGACCCGGTATTCCGATGGTCGCGTCGATGCCGCCGCCGCGTCGATCGCCGCGGCTATGCGCGCCCTGTTCGCGTCTCGGGTCACGGCCCCGACGGACGCCATTCCCGCGTCGACGATGTCCCGGGGTCCCCCGGGGACTCCATCATCTTCAGCCGATGGGCGTCCGCCGGGTCGGTCAGCGCCTCGAATGCCGGGCAGCTTTCCGGGAGGATGCTCCGAAACCTGCTCTTGTCGCGGGTGGGGCAGGCGACCACGTGGCTTCCCTGCGCCGCCGTCGACCTTGCCGCCTCGAGCCTTTCGTCGCGCTCCGGAACGGGCGGAAGCGAGTCCGGGATGCCGAGCGCCGTCTTGGCGATGACGGCGGCGTCCCGCTCGTCCGTCTTTGCGTCGCCGGCGAACAGCTTGGCCGCGCCATGGGCGGCGATTCCGGGCAGGTAGGCGACCGGCAGGCCGGCGAGCCTGGCCCTCGATATCGCGAGCGAGCCGATGTTGCGGGGCTGGTCGACGACGACCAGCGTCCCAGCGCCGACCCGGGCAAACAGTTCGTCCAGATCGTGCTCGGTGTTGGCTACGGGCTTGCTTCTCAGTACCTCGCCCTGCCTGGTTACGTGGCACGCCCAATGGGAGAACTTCCCGACGTCGATCCCTAAGACGGCTGGGCAGGTGGCGGCTTCGGTCAGCATGGTGCTATCCTTCCAATCGTCGGTCGATCGGAGTGCTGCCTCGCGCGACACCCACATTACCTGGCCGTGGCGCTCTTTGGATGGAGGAGCCCGGAAGTTTCCTATCAGTTGTCAGAAGCAGCGGCGCCCGCGTCGGCAACACCCTCCGGGCCCTCGAGGGGCGGGGGCAGAAGGCCGTCCGCGGGCGCCCGATCGGCAGTCCCTCGGGACATATGTCAATCGTAGTCCGACTGTCTAAGCAGGTGGCTTGAACAGTTGACTAACCACGCTTCAAAACTGTAATGGGTTGCGTTCACGGATTCAACCGAAGGCAAAATCCCGTTTCGAACAAATGCGCTCCGGCTGGGTTTTAGCCGAAAGTCCTAATCATTATCCAAATATTAAAAGAAGCAAATACGATAGGCGGATCGAAAGGATCGAAAAGAGCCCTACAGCTCCTCGTCCTCGGAGTCGTCCTCATCGGCTTCGACGGGAAGCGCGTTGGGATCGGGCTCGATGAACGGCTCGAACACCGGCTCTCCCGTGGAGGGTTCGTAAAGTTCCACCATGCCGGTCAGGATATCGACATACTGGTACGACTGACGCGCCGTACGGCCGCGCTTGCGGTTGACTTCCATGATGAACAGAGAGGGATGCGCCTGCATGAGCGTACCCTCGCACTCGACGATCTTCGAACGGCCCATGTTGGCGCGCACCTTCAAACGAGTGTCGACGCGATGGGAAAGTTCCGCGCGAATGTCGTCGACGATTCTCGCCTGCTTTTCCAAATCCATATGTGGGGTTTCCTTTGCTAGCTTGCTCAATCAAGTTTTTTGCAAGCGGTTATTATAGCACGATGAACGGAGAATGCATAATTCCGCAGGTCATACGCGGTTTTTCCACAATCCGCCGTCAAGTTGCGCATCATATCCTATCGAATCCCAAGCAACGCACGGCCCAGATCCACGAACTCCCCCAGATCCAGCGACTCACCGCGGCAACGGGAATCGATGCCGGCGCGCTCAAGAATGCCGGGCACATGCTCGGCCAGAAACGCACCGCCCGCTCCCCTGCCGGAGAAATACGTCTTCATGGAGTTGGCAATGGTCTTGCGGCGCGTGGCGAAAGCGGCGTCGGCAGCCAAACACGAAGCCTGCATGAGCGCGGGCGTGATGCCGGCCTCAATCGCATCACGCCTGTTCAGGCGGATGACAGCGGATTCGACGCGCGGCGGTGGGAAGAAGTTGCCAGGGCTTACGGCGAAGCGGCCGGCAGGTTGGGCGATCAGGTTCAGCTTGACCGTGTACGCCCCGTAGTCCTTCGTCCCCTTCGCCGCCATCATGCGATCGGCGACCTCCTTCTGCACCATGACCGTGCAGCTCTCGATGGAGTCGAAGCGCTGGAGGTAATCCAGCACGAGCGTTGCGGCAACCGCATACGGCAGGTTCGCGATGAACTTCGTGGGCGCGGGCATGCCGGCCAGATCGCTTTCCTCAAGCCCAAGCGCATCCTTGCTGATCAGGCGGAAGTTGTCGAAAGGAGCGCACGTCTCAGCCAGAACGGCGGGCAGATCCGTGTCGCGCTCGACGGAGACCACATGCCCGGCACGAGCGGCCAGCGCCACCGTGAGCGTGCCGATGCCCGGCCCCACTTCAAGAACCGAATCAGCCGGCCCGACCTCCGACAGCGCGCAGATCTTGCCGATGATGGCGTCATTGACCAGAAAGTTCTGACCCAAAGCCTTCTTGGTGGCCAAGCCATGGCGCTCCAGCGTCTCGCGCGTAGCGGTGGGGTTGGCAAGATGCGAGAATTCGGACATCGGTTCCTCCTACTGGCCCCAGCCGATGCGGTCGTAGACCTGGGCCAGGGTGAAGCCGGCGGCCCCGAAGGCCGACCGGACGGTGGTCACAAGCGGGTCGAAGCCATAGGGGTCTCCCCCGGCTCCGATGACATGCAGGTAGACGGGGCGCTTCGGCGCATCGGGACCGACGCCGCCCATGGCCTGCAACGCTGCAGCATTCGGGCCGCGTCGGCGTTCCCAATACGGCTGCAAGCGATCCAGCACGCACTTGAGCTGGGCCGGAGCGCCCGCGAAGTACACAGGGCTTACCACGTGGATCTCTTCCACGCGGTCGATCAGATCCATCAGCGCCGCCATATCATCTTCGATGGCGCAGCCCAAACGGCCCCGGCAGGCTTCGCAGCCCACGCAACCGGACACCTCATGGTCGCACACGCGCCAGATCACGGCGCTATGGGCGAAGGGCGAATCGGTGTCGCGGCTTTCCAGCCCGCGCTCAAGCTCCACGGCATACCGCGCGCACACGCCGGCGGCACGGGGAGAGCCCACCAGGATCAAAGACTCGGACATGCGGCCTCCTCGAACGCGGCGCACTGCTGCCAAGCGGTGGGCCCACGGTCCAAAAGCTCCAGCGTGGCATCATGGATATCCTGCAGGAACACGCGGCGCGCATCCCCGGGTTCGGCGCCATTCAGGCGCGCCAGGTATTCGGCCACGAACACGGTGAACTCCGGTCCGCACTCCTGGCCGCGGAACGGCACCGGCGCCATATACGGAGAATCGGTTTCCGCAAGCAGACGGCCGCGCGGCACCGTGACGGCGGAAGCGCGCAGGGCATCGGAATTCTTGAACGTGACCGCGCCGCCGAATGCCACGTAGCAACCGCGGTCCATCCAGCGCGCCAGCTCTTCAGGGCCCACGCTGCAGCAATGCAGCAACGTGCCAGCGGCAGGCCAGCCTTCCTGCTCCATGATGGCGAAGGCGTCCTCATGCGCGTCACGCACATGCAGGATCAGCGGCAGGCCGCACTCGTGGGCGATGGCCACCTGACGGCGGAACACGTCGCACTGCACGTCGCGGGGCGAAAGGTCGTAATGATAGTCAAGCCCCACTTCACCCAAAGCGCAGGTCACGGGCTCGGCGAGCAAGCTGCGCAGCAAGCGCTCCATATCCGCGTCCCACGATTTCGCGTTGTGCGGATGCACGCCCGCAGCCACGCGCACATGCGGGATGGCCGCCGTGCAGCCGCAGCGATACGACAGCATCTCGTCGGCGGTGGGATCGGCGGGAAGGGGCGTGCCGGCGTCGGCCATGGCGGATCGGTGCTCCTCGAGCGCGCGGCGCGTGCCTTCGAACACATCAGGCAGCAGGCGAACGGCCGCAGCCTTCCATTCAGGCAGGTTCGCGTACACGTCGGCACCCGCTTCGGCGGGCTCGGCAATCGTGCAGATGAAATCCATGCCCATGACCGCGCAGCGCGCCAACGACAGCGCCGGATCGGCCATCAGGTCAAGATGCGCATGCGAATCGGCCACAGGCGCCTCAAGCGACGGAGCGGGCGAAGGCACGATTTCGAACCCGCGTTTGCGCTGGCGGCGAAACAGAGCGTCGCAGAAGGAGGCCTCCTGCGACGCATCGGCGAATCGGGTTTGGGTCGACGCTGCCACGGCTACAGCTCGATGTCTTTCACATCGAGGCGCGGGAACAGAGGATCGCCCTTCTCCACCGCGTTGCCGGCGGGCAGCTGGCCCCAGACGGAAGCAGCTTCGATGTCGGTGATGGCCGTCACATCGCCCAAGCTCAGGCGGCGGAAGACCTCAGCGGAGGTGTTCGGCATGAACGGGGCGAAGAATAAAGCCAGGATGCGGCAGGCTTCAAGCGCGTTGTAGAGCACGGCGGCCAGTTCGCCCTGGGTTTCCTCGGACTTGGCCAGGTTCCACGGCGCGCTTTCTTCCACATACAGATTCACGCGGCTTGCGAGTTCCTGGGCGGCCTCGACGGCGCCCGTGAAGTCGACCTGCTCCATGCAGGCGTCGTAGCGCGCGTACAGGTCGCACGCGATGTCCTTGAGCGGGTTGGGCTGCGCGGCCAGCTCGGCGGGAACCTGGGGCACCTTGCCTTCGAAGTACTTGCCCACCATGTTGAACACGCGGCTGCACAGATTGCCCCAGGTGTTCGCCAGATCGGCGTTGTAGACCTGGGTCATGCGCTCGATGGAGATGTTGCCGTCGGCGCCGAAGCGCACGTCGGACAGGAAGTAGTAGCGGTACGCGTCCACGCCGAAGACGTTCACCAGGTCGGCGGGCCTGATGCCGTTGCCCTTGGACTTGCTCATCTTCTCGCCGCCCACCATGAGAAAGCCATGGCCGAAGACGGTATGGGTCACGGGCAGGCCGGCGGCCATGAGCATGGCGGGCCAGATCACGCAGTGGAAGCGGGTGATATCCTTGCCCACGAAATGGTAGCGCATAGGCCAACGGGACTCGAATTCGCCGGCGCGGTCGGCGTCGTTGCCGTAGCCGATGCCGGTGAGGTAGGCCAGCAGGGCGTCAGCCCACACATAGCACACGTGGCCTTCGTCGAAAGGCAGCGGAATGCCCCAGTCGAAGGTGGAACGGCTGATGGAAAGATCCTTCAGGCCGCTTTCCACGAACGTCACGATTTCATTGCGGCGGGTCTCGGGGCGGATGAAATCAGGGTGCGAGGCGTAGAAATCCAGAAGCGGCTGCTGGAATTCGGAGAGTTTGAAGAACCAGTTCTCCTCACCGGAGGCCATCATCTGCACAGGGCGCTTGCAGTCAGGGCACACGAAACGGCCTTCCTCATCCTTGAGCAGGTCGCTTTCGGCGTAGTAGGTCTCCTCATGGACGCAATACCAGCCCTCGTAGCTGCCCTTGTACAGGTAGCCCTTCTCATACAGGTCGTTCCAGAACTTCTTCACCGTCTCGGCATGGCGCGGCTCGGTGGTGCGCACGAAGTCGGTATAGGTTATATCAAGCATGTTCCATGCTTCTTTGAACGCAGGTTCCAGGCTGTCGCACCAAGCCTGCGGGGTCATGCCGTTCTTCTCGGCGGTTTCGGCCACCTTCTGGCCGTGCTCGTCCAAACCGGTGACGAAGGCCACATCGTAGCCGTTCATGCGCTGGTAGCGCGCCACGGCATCAGCGGCGATGGTGGTGTACGCGGTTCCCAGATGCGGCGCGGCGTTCACATAATAGATAGGGGTGGTAAACGAGTAGGTTCCCTTAGACATGAGTCCTCTTCCTTGCCTTCAGCGACGAATGATGCCGCCTCGGCGACCTTCCGAGCGCACGAATGGGCACGCCCGGGATGTACAGATGCCAAAGTATTCTACCACGGAATGACAATGGGCTTCCCGAACGCTATCATCATGTCATCCATGCACGAATGGGAGCAGCACGTGATAGACCGGCTCATACACGCCATACTGTCGCACCGCAAAGCGGTGGTGGCAGCCTTCATCGCAGCGGCTCTGGCGTCGGCGGCATGCATCCCCTTCGTCAAAACGAACTACGACTTGGCCGACTACCTGCCGCCCTCGGCCCAATCGACCACGGCAGTGCAGATCATGTCGGAGGAATTCGACCAGGCCATCCCCAATGCCAATGTCATGGTCGAGGGCGTGACCATAGCCCAAGCCCTCGAACTCAAATCGCAGATAGCGGACATGGACGGCGTGGAGGGCGTGCTGTGGCTCGACGACGTGGCCGACATCACGCAACCGCTCGACATGCTCGACCCCTCATTCACCGACACCTACTATCATGCAGGCGCCGATGGCACAGGAACCGCATTGTTCCAGGTCAGCGTTTCGGAAGGGAACGAAAAGACCGCCATCGCCCAGCTGCGCGAGCTGGTTGACGCCCCCGGACGAGAAGGTGCGGTTTCAGGCGAAGCCATGGATACCGCCCAGATGCAGCTGAGCATGGTCGACCAGGTGGGCAAAGCCGTCATGATCGTCGTGCCCACCATCGTGGTGCTGCTGATCCTCTCAACCATGTCCTGGATCGAACCCGTGCTGTTTTTGGCGGCTATCGGCGTGTCCATCCTCATCAACATGGGCACCAACCTGATATTCCCCGACGTCTCCTTCGTCACCTACTCGGTGAGCCCCATCCTGCAGCTGGCAGTCTCGCTTGACTACGCCATCTTCCTGCTGCACGCCTTCGCAGCAGAGCGCCGACGCACCGATGACCTCGAATGCGCCATGGCCCGTGCCATGCGTTCGTCGGCGGGCACCGTGGCCGCAAGCGCCACCACGACGCTGTTCGGCTTCGCAGCGCTGGCGTTCATGCAGTTCCAAATCGGCGCCGATCTGGGCCTCAATCTGGTCAAAGGCATCGCGCTGTCCTTCGTCACCGTCATGGTGTTCCTGCCGGCTCTCACCATGCTGATGGTCAAGCTCATCGACCGCACCACGCACCGCCGCCTCATGCCCTCCTTCGAACGCGTCGGATCTGTGCTTGGCAAGCTGCGCATACCCGCGTTGCTCCTGGTCGGCGCGCTGGTGGTGCCGGCCTTCCTGGGACAGGCGAACACCGCCTTCACCTATCAGAACAACGTGGCCGACCCCAACCTGCGCGCCGGCGCCGACACGTTGGCCATACAGGAAGAATTCGGCCAGCAAAACGCCATGGTGGTGCTGGTTCCGCAAGGCGATTCCGCCGCCGAAGCCGCACTCGCCCGCGAAGTGGCCGAACTCGGAAACGTGAAATCCGTCATGTCGTTCGCCACGACGGTGGGCACGGGCATCCCCAGCGAATTTCTGGACGAAGATATCACCTCGCAGTTCTATTCGGGCGGATGGGCGCGCATCATAGCCTATCTGGACACCGACGTGGAAAGCGACGAAGCGTTCGCCACGGTTGAAGCCGTACAGCAGACCGCCGCGCGGCATTTCGACACGTTCTACACCGCAGGTCAGTCGGCGAACCTCTACGACATGAAGAACATCGTGGCCGTCGACAACGTGGTCGTCAGCCTGGTGGCCGTCATCTGCATCTTCCTTGTGGTGACGATCACCTTCCGCTCGCTTGCGCTGCCGGTGGCGCTGCTTCTCGCCATCGAATCCGGCATCTGGATCAACCTTTCCATCCCCTACTTCATGGGCGAACACGTCAACTTCATCGGATACCTGGTCATCAACACCGTGCAACTCGGCGCCACCATCGATTACGGCATCCTGCTGACCACCCATTACCTGCGCTGGCGCAAGCAGCTGCCCGCACGGGCCGCCATCCATCGCGCATTGGGCGAAACCTTCCCGTCGCTGCTGGTCAGCGCAGGCATACTTGCCACCGCGGGCTTCGCGCTCTACGCATCTTCGGCCATTGCGGCCGTATCCAGCCTGGGCATGCTGCTGGCCCGAGGCGCGCTGATCTCGCTGGTGCTGGTCACGTGCCTGCTGCCCGCTCTGCTGGTCTACGCCGACGGCATCGTGCGCCGTCTGACATGGCGGCCAGGATTCGCCCCCGCCGCATCCCCTTCGCCCTCTGACAACCCATCAGGAGACAGCCATGACCGCTAGAACCATTCCGCTTCGCACGCTGATCGCCGGCATGCTGGTCGCCGCGCTCGGATTCGCTTTCGCCCTGTCCGGGTGCGCCGCGAACCCGGACGGTGACGCCGAAGGCAGCGCCGCAGCAACCGGATCTTCGCAAGGCGATGACGGCGCCGGCGCCGCGGACGGCAACGCAACCTACGGGAAGGCGGAAGTCGTCTATGCCACGTTGAGCGCATCGGGATCGGTTGACGCCGTATACGCCATCAACCGGTTCGATGTGGAAAGCGCAGGTGCGATTGCAGACCATGGCGCCTACGGAAACGTCGCAGCGCTGTCCGAGAACGGCACGGTGTCCCAAAACGGCGACACCGTCGAAATCTCCGCAGACGAAGGCGTCTTCTACTACCAAGGGGATGCAGGCGCCATCGAGCTGCCCTGGACCATCTCCATCGGCTATGCGCTTGATGGACGCAGCGTATCCGCAGACGATCTGGGCGGCGCAGACGGCGCGCTGGAAATCACCGTCGACACGTCGCGCAATGAAGCTGTGGCCGAATCCGCGTTCTACGACAGCTTCATGCTCCAGATCACCTTCACCCTGCCGACGCAGGCGGCTCGCAGCATCGAAGCCGAAGGCGCCACCGTGGCCGCCGCCGGACAGAACACCACGGTCGCCTTCGCCGTGCTGCCGGGAAGCGATGCCCATCTCAGCCTGTCCGCACAGGTCGAAGACTTCACCATGGATGGCATCCAGATTGCGGCGCTACCGTATTCCCAGGTCATCGAAATGCCCGATACCGGCGAAATGGTCAGCGGGATGGAGGCGCTTTCCGCAGGCGTCGACCGGCTTTCCGACGGAGCCGCCCAACTTGCCGCAGGAGCATCGCAGCTTGCCGCAGGGACAACCGAATTCGGCGATGGCCTTGAAACGCTCGCCTCTTCCGGAGGACAGCTGGTCGATGCCTCCAGCCGCATCGCCGAAGCGCTGCAGGAAGTCGCCGACGCGCTGGCCGGCCTTGACGTGACAGACGCGGAGCAGATCTCGCAGCTGCCGTCCCTGCTGCGCAGCGCCGCCGACGCCCTTGAACGGCAGGCCGATGCCGCCCATGAGGTCTACCTGGCGTTTTCACAAACCGAAAGCTCGCTTGAAGCTGCAATCGGAACATTGCGCGAAGGCATGACGGCCACGGCCGAAGAGATTGCCGCGGCAGTGGCGGCGGTCGAGGGAACCGATGCGGAAGCAACCGTCCGGACATTGGCAGCCTCTTACGACAACGCCCGGACGGCGATCGATGCGTTCGATGCGGCAGCCCCCGCTTTCGCCGACGCCGAAGCGCTGCTCGAATCCATAGGGGGCGACGATGCGGTCGCGGCTGCCCGGGCCCAGGCCGGACTCATGCGTTCTGCCGCAGACATGCTGGAAGCCGGCGGCGACGAATCGCTGATCGCCAAGCTGCAGGAGCTCATAGACGGACTATCGGACATGGCAGGCCGATTCGCCGCCTTCCATGATGGGATCGCCCGATTCGCCGACGGCGTCGACCAGCTCTCCGAAAACTATTCGTCCTTGGAATCAGGAGCGGCCGAGCTCGCCTCGGGCGCAGGGTCCCTCAGCGAGGGGGTTGCCGCGCTGGCGGCTTCGGTCGCCCAGATCCCCGAAACCATGCAGCAGCAGATAGATGAGATGATGGCTGAATTCGTCTTCCCGGAATTCGAACCCGTATCCTTCATGTCCGCCGAAAACGAGCACGTCACGCAAGTCCAATTCGTCATGGCCACACCGCCCGTGGCAAAAGCGCCGGACGCTGCAGCAGAGCCCGAAACCGAACAGCCCGAGCCAACCATCCTCGATCGCGTGATCGCGCTGTTCGAATAGCACCGGCCCGCTTCAGCGTCGGATGGTTCCGCGCAAACGTTCGCGTCGGTCGCGCCAATCCGGGAGATAGCAGTCCATGGCCGCCTTGAACCGCGGCCCATGATCGGCTGCTATAAGGTGGCACAGCTCATGGACCACCACGTATTCCAGGCATCCATCGGGAGCTGCCGCCAGCTGGAGGTTCAGGCAGATGCGTCCCGTCGCAGGCGTGCAGCTGCCCCATCTGCTGCGCATGTTGCGAAACACCAGCCGTTGCGGGCGCACGCCCATGCGTTCAGCCCACGCCTCGACCAACGGTGAGGCGTCACGCTCCATGATCGCTCGCCATTCCTCCAATTCGCACGGTGACGGGGTGTCCGGACCCATCTGCCCGTCCGCATCGATGCGGCCGGCCTGCGCGTGTTGCTGCGCCCCTGCAAGCTCGCCGCGCCGCGATGCGATCCATGCCTCTTTCGACAGCACGAAACGCGCGATGCCCTCAAGGGGCATCGCAACGGGAGCATTGACCTCCACGGGGCCTTCCGCAGACCTCACCCGCAGATAGGCGTTCTTGATGCGCTTGCGGCGGACCAGCACCTCGATGCCTCCTGCACGCAAGGTCTCCTCGCGCACCACCTCGGACCTTCCGGATAAGCCTTTACGGCGCCCGGCGGCCGCGCAGGCGGAAGCGGATTGCGGCCTAGAAGGCGGACAGATAGATCGCCTTGGCATCTTCGCAGGTCAGTTTCTTGAACGCACCGAACACCTCACCCTTGTTCGCCTTCAGCGTAGGCAGGAGCGCATCCACGTCTTCGGGCTTGATGCCGAACTCGCCGAGGGTCTGCGGCATGCCCAGCGACACGAAGAACGCCTGCAGCTCATCGATGGCGGCTTCGATGGCATCCGCCACGGCGGTCTGCTCGCACGTGAATCCCTCATCGCCTTCTTCAAGCGGCTCGATGCCGAACAGGTCATGGGCAAACGACAGGAAGCGACTGGGATCCTCGCGCCACACGTAGCGCATCCACGCGGGCATGATCACGGCCAAGCCCGCACCATGCGTGATGGAGGTGTCGAACGCGGACAGCTCGTGCTCGAGCGCGTGGCTGGACCAATCCCCGACGCGCGCCGTGGCCAAACCGCGCCCGATGCCCGCAATGCCGTTGTGCGCCAACGTGCCCGCCCACATGATGTTCGCGCGGGCATCGTAGTCCTCAGGGTCCTCCATGACGGCAGGGGCTTCCTCCATGATGGCGGAAATCAGGCCGAGGGCGATGTTATCCGTGACCGGAACCGCTCCCACGCCGCTGAAATAACGCTCAAGGATGTGCGCGATCATATCCGTCACGCCGGCAGCCGTCTGATACGGCGGAAGCGTGAAGGTGAGCTCAGGATCGAAGAACGCCATCACCGGGCGGAACCTGTCGGAATTCACACCCGTCTTGCGGCCGGCCTCATCGTTGCTGATGACGCAGGAGTCCGATGCCTCAGACCCTGCTGCGGGAATGGTGAGCACGCAGGCTACGGGCAGGCAATCCCCGATGACGGCGCGTTTTTCGAAGAAATCCCACACATCGCCGTCATGGAAGACGCCGAAGGAAACGGCCTTGGCGCAATCGATCACCGATCCACCGCCAATGGCCAGCACCAGATCGACGCTTTCGCTGCGGGCGATGGCGATGCCTTTGCGCACGCTTCCGACCTCGGGGTTCGGACGGACGCCGCCAAGTTCGCAGTGGCTCAGGCCCGCCGCCTCCAACGATGCCTTCACGCGATCGAGCGTGCCGTTCTTCACAACGGAGCCCTGACCGTACACCAGCAGCACCTTGCGGTATCCGGCAGCGTGCACATGCTCGCCCACCGAATCGGTGAGACCTCGCCCGAAGACGAACCTCGTGGGGGAAAGGAAAGTGAAATCGTTCATGCAATCTCCTATTCATCAGGCCTTTCGGCGTATCAATGCATGCTCGGCGCAGGGTCGGCACAGCAACGCACGGTTAGCGCGCTCCATGGACCAGGTCATATGCTTCATTGCGGGAAATCCCGTATTCGCGGCGAAGGACCGCGACCGCGTCTTTCTTCGAGCAAGATCCGTCGGCCAGAAGCTGTGCAGCGCGGTCGGCCGCAGCTGAACGCGCATCCTGCTGCGCTCCGGCCCTCTCGGCCTCGGTGGCCGGACCCACCACGAACGCGATCTCCCCTTTGATGCCGCCATCGGCATCACGGCGCATGAATTCGGAGGCAACCTGGGGCGCAGCGCCGCGCACAACCTCCTCGTAGCGCTTCGTGAGCTCGCGGCACACCGCGACCTCGCGGTTCGGCAGGACGTCGGCCACAACGGCCAACGCCGATGCCAGCCTATGCGGGCTTTCATAGAACACCAGCACCGCGTCGAGCGTGCGCAGCGATTCGAGCACCGCACGCCTCTCCCCATCCTTGCGCGGGAAGAATCCGGCGAAGTGGAAGGCGGGGTTGTTGAAGCCTGCAGCCACATACGCCGTCGAAGCAGCGCACGCGCCCGGCAGCACTTCGACCGTGCCTCCCGCACCGCGCACGGCTTCCACCAGGCGAAGGCCCGGATCCGACACGCCGGGCGTTCCGGCATCCGAGCAGTACACCACGCGCTGGCCTTCTTCCACACGGTCGATGATGCCGGCAGCGGTTGCAGAATTGATAGATGCTTCATCGAGCCGCATCAGGCTCTTCTCGATGCCGAAATGAGC
>CAUWJA010000012.1:0-14019 GCA_963558905.1 uncultured Eggerthellaceae bacterium | reverse complement strand
AAACGTCCCAGTCGCCCTCTTCGGACCAGGTCCCTTCTTCGGCGAACGCCCGCGGCGGGGCGTCGTGGCATTGGCCCTCACGGATGCGCGGCGGCTTCGGCGCGGCGGGCGGCTTGGGCCCCGCGCTCGGCGTGGGCCCCGCGCTCGGTGCGCGCCCCGTGTGTGCTGTGAGCATTTCGGGCGCGATTCCGCTCCTGCTTCGTGCGATCATGTCTCCTCCGGTTGCGTCGGACGTTTACAGTGTCCGAGAACGTCCTCGAATGCCATTCTTTGTCGGTATTGTACGGCATTCCTCGGTTATGCAAATCAGCGTGATTTTTATGCAGTTTTCCGTGGGTACGGAATGGCCTGGTGACCTGCGCATATGTTTCATCGACGTGGCCTGCAGCAAAAATCCGCCGCCTCTGCGGCGCGTCTGCGTCTCGACTTTGCGGGTTAATCCGTACAAACCTGACAGAAAATGGCTTTTCGAGGGCTTTCGGGCGGCACGTGCGGATTTCGTGCCGAAGGAAACTGCATAAAGGCGCTTTGGCCCGCCGTTGACCGGGTGCGCAGGCGGCTTGCAACCGGGCGCCATCGTCGGGTGGTCGCGGCGGGCTGCGACGCGGGCTTATGCCGATGCGGTGAACGATGGAGCGCCCTGCGTGCCCTATGGTAAAATCCTTCAGCACCATTTTCGGCGAAGCGGTCCGTCCGCTGCCGTTTCCGCGATACGCCGCCTGTCCGCGGCAGAAAGCTAGCGAGGAATCTCACACATGGAAGCAATGTTCGAAGCGTTCAAAGCGTTCCTTTTCGGCGTGGTCGAGGGCATTACCGAGTGGCTGCCCATCTCGTCGACCGGCCACATGATGCTGCTCAACCAGTTTCTGCCCCTCAACGTGTCCGATTCGTTCTACGACACGTTCCTGGTGGTCATCCAGCTGGGCGCCATCCTGGCCGTCATCATCTTGTACTTCCACAAGCTCAATCCGTTCTCGCCGCGCAAAGACGCAGTTCAGAAGCGCGAAACGTGGGGTATCTGGGCGAAGGTGGTCGTGGGCTCCATTCCTGCCGCCATCGTCGGCTTGCTGCTGGATGACTGGATGGAAGAGCACATCATGAACAATGCCGACCTGGGCTATGTTGTGGTGTCCGCCGCGCTCATCATCTACGGCATCATCTTCATCATCATCGAGCTGCGCAACCGCCGCCGCCTGGCCGCGCTGGCCGACGGCACGCTTGGTTCCGGCGCAGGCAAGGGTTCCAAGGCCGGTGCCGCGAAAGCCGGCGCCGATGAACCCCGCGGCCGCCATACCCATGAAGCCGTGAGCCGCCGCAATGCCGCCGCCGTGGCCGAAGCCGCCGACCTGGGCTACGACGACCAGCATGCCGAAGAACTGGATGCGTCCAGCGCCATCTCCAAGGTCAACACCTTCGAGGAACTCTCATACGGCCGCGCCTTCGCCATCGGCATCTTCCAGAGCCTGGCCATCATTCCCGGCACCTCCCGTTCCGGTTCCATCATCATCGGCTCCATGCTTTTGGGCACTTCGCGCACCATCGCCACCGAGTTCGCCTTCTTCCTGGCCATCCCCATCATGCTGGGCTGGAGCATCCTGAAGCTCCTCAAGCACGGCATGGCGTATACGGGTCTGGAATGGATGGTGTTCGGCGTGGGCATCGTGACGTCGTTCGTGGTGTCGGTGCTGGCCATCAAGTTCCTGATGGGCTACATCAAGAAGAACGACTTCACCGCCTTCGGCATCTACCGCATTATCATCGGCGTGGTGGTGCTCGGCTTCTTCGGCCTCAACGTTTTGTTCTAAGGGAAGCGCTCGCTTCAGGGGCAAGCCCTGTTCTAAGGAGGAATCCGGCCCATGGTCGATCTCGATACCCTCAATCCGGCTCAACGCGAAGCGGTCCTTTCCACGGAAGGGCCGCTTCTGGTCCTTGCGGGCGCAGGCTCCGGCAAGACGCGCGTGCTCACGTTCCGCATCGCGCACATGCTTGAAGGCGGCGTGCAGCCCTGGCAGATCCTGGCCATCACCTTCACCAACAAGGCCGCTGCCGAAATGCGCGAGCGTCTGGGCAATCTGGTGGGGCCGGCCGCCCGCGGCATGTGGGTGTCCACCTTCCACAGCATGTGCGTGCGCATGCTCCGCGCGGACTGCGAGAAGCTGGGCTTCGACAAGGGCTTCACCATCTACGACGACGATGACAGCAAGCGCCTGGTCAAAGACATCATGGCCGAGCTCAACATCGACCCGAAGCGATGGCCCATCAACGCCATCCGCAACCGCATCTCGACGGCGAAAAACGAGCTGCAGACCCCCTCGCAGCTTGCTGCCGAGGCGCATGACCCGGCCACCAAGATGGCCGCCCGCGTGTACGAGCGCCTGCAGGCGCGCCTCAAGGCTGCCAACGCCTTCGACTTCGATGACCTGCTGCTCTACACCTATCTGCTGCTCAAGAACCATGCGGACGTGCTTGATAGCTACCAGGAGCGCTTCCGCTACATCATGGTGGACGAATACCAGGACACCAACCACGCCCAGTATTCCATCACCAAGCTTCTGGCCGACAAGTACCGCAACATCATGGTCGTGGGCGACGACGACCAGTCCATCTATTCCTGGCGAGGCGCCGACATCCGCAACATCCTGGATTTCGAGAAGGATTACCGCAACGCGCATACGGTGAAGCTCGAGCAGAACTACCGCAGCTCGGGCAACATCCTGGCGGCGGCCAACGCTGTCGTGGCCAACAACATCAACCGCAAGGCGAAGCGGCTGTTCACAACCGCTGAAGATGGCGAGAAGATCGCCGTGTACGTGGCAACCGACGAACGTGACGAGGGCCGCTGGATCGCCTCCGAGATCGAGCATCTGCGCGGCGACGGTATCTCCTACAACGATATGGCGGTGTTCTACCGCACCAACGCGCAGAGCCGCATGCTCGAAGACATGCTGCTGCGCGCCGGCGTGCCGTATCGCATCGTGGGCGGCACGCGATTCTTCGACCGCGCTGAAATCCGCGATGTCATGGCGTATCTGACGCTGGTCATCAACCCTGCCGACGACATGGCGGCCAAGCGCGTCATCAACACGCCCAAGCGCGGCGTGGGCAAGACCACCATCGAGCGCATCGAGGAGAACGCGCGCGCCTACGGCATGACGTTCATGCAGGCGGCCGAGCTGTCCGTTGCGGACGAAGGGCTGCAGATGCGCACGCGCCGCGCGGTGGGCGAATTCACCTCGCTCATCGGCGAAGCCTCGCGTTACGGCGGCGATCTGCGCAAAGTGGTCGAGGCCATCATCGAGAAAAGCGGCCTGATCGCTGCCTTGCAGGCTGAGAACACCGACGAATCCCAGGGCCGCATCGAAAACATCAAGGAGCTTCTGTCCGTAGTCGACGAGTATGTCTCCACCCACGATGAGCCCGAAGATGAGGCGCCGGTCATCGGCGGCTTGCCCGAAGGGGAGCAAGCGCCCGGCGCTGTGCGCCAGCTTTCGCCCACGAGCCTTGCCGATTTCATCGAGTGGGTGCGCCTGCGCACCGACCTTGACACCATGGCCGAAGACGGCCAGGCCGTCACGCTCATGACCGTGCATTCCAGCAAGGGCCTTGAATTCGATTGCGTGTTCGTGGCCGGCATGGAAGAGGATCTGTTCCCGCATTCCAATTCGCGTTTCGACGAGAAGGGGATCGAAGAGGAGCGCCGCCTTGCGTACGTGGCCATCACCCGCGCCCGCAAGAAACTGTATCTGACCTGCGCATATTCGCGTCAGATTTTCGGCGAGACAAGCTCGAATCCCATGTCGCGCTTCCTGGGCGAGATTCCCTCGGACCTCAAGCGCACCATCGGTGTGGGGTCATCCGGATTCTCCGGCACCGGCTGGGAGAAGCGCGGCAGCCGCCGCGGCATCGCGGGCAGCGGCGCCGAAGCGGGTGGCGGCCGTGTGTTCGGGCAGTCAAGCGCCGGCGGAAACCGTCCGCGCGGCCAGCAACGTTCTTCCTTTGCGGATTTCCAGCGCAGCGGTGCGGCCACGTTCGGCTCTGGGTCGAACGGCGCATCGCGTACGGGCAGCGCATCGTTCGGATCGGCTTCCTGCACGGCATCTGTCTCGTCTTCTGCCCGCTCGGCTGCATCCTCGCCGTCGCGAACGGCCTCCGATGCTGGCAGGAAGCAGGCGGCGTCCGCGACGTTTTCCGTGGGGGATGCCGTTGACCACAAGACATTCGGCCGCGGCACGGTTGTCAAGGTGGATGGCGATCAGCTGCATATCAAATTCGCCAAGGGCAACATCACCAAGAAGCTCTTGAAGGACTACGCGCCCATTGTGAAGATAGGCTGACGTCCGCTTCTTTCGTCCGAAGGCATGGATATCCGCCGGGCCTTCTTTGGCCGGCAGGACAGGGGCCGAACGGTTTCAGCCCCGTCGCCCCGCTAGGTAATCCTTCACGGCGGCGAACAGCGCATCCCGGTCATGGACGTCCAGCTTCCGGTAGACGTGGCGGATATGCGCTTTGGCCGGTACCAGCGTTCTCGTGCGCAACACCGCCTGCCACGGCAAGTACCACGGCGAGGATGGCATGGGGTAGCCTCTGCCTGACAGCGAAGGATGGGCGAATCCCACCGACGAGCTTCCGTCCGCAGATGGCGAGGGCATTCCCAACAACATCTGATGGCAGCGATGCTGACGGCTTCGCCGGGGCGATGGGCTCCGGTTGAGGCAGCCCTCCTGGAAAAGGGCCGCATATGCGGCCCTTTTCCGTGCTGTCCATCTTGCGTGCGGAAATGGGAAGCGGGCTGCGGGTGCGGCGCGCTCCCCATGGGTTCGGTCAGAGTGCGCACCCCGAGCAACCGGTGCAGTACTCGCAGGCAGCCGGCGTTGCGGCGAGTCCGCCCAGAGCGCTTTCGCGCAGTTCGAAGGGCAGGGACTTGCCGACGGCGAACATGGCGGCCACGGTCTGGTCGAAGTCGACCAGGTTGCCGATTCCCGCCAAGGCTATCTGCGCGGCCACAAACGCATTCGCCACGCCGGTGGCATTGCGCTTCTGGCACGGCGCCTCCACCCGCCCCGCTATGGGGTCGCATACCAGCCCCATCAGTCCGGACAGGGCATTGGATGCTGCAGCCAGGCATTGCGCAGGGGTGCCGCCGAACAGCTCCGTTGCCGCGCTTGCGGCCATGGCGCTTGCTGCGCCCACTTCGGCCTGGCATCCGCCTTCGGCGCCCGAGACGGTGGCGTTGCGCGTGATCAGGTAGCCGACGGCAGCGGCGTTCGCCAGTGCGCGCACCAGGGCGCTGTCGTCGAATCCATGGAAATCCTCGCAGGTCAGAAGCATTGCGGGAACCACGCCCGCGGACCCTGCCGTGGGAGCGGCGACAATGCGTCCCATGGAGGCGTTGGTTTCGAGCACGGCCATGGCATAGGTGACCGCGCGCGCAAGCTCTCCTCGCGCCGGCGCATCGGATTCATGCGCCGAAAGCTTTGCCGCCTCGCCCCCCAGAAGGCCGCCCATGGAGGGCACGGGACCGCTGATGGGGGCATGGGCGGATTCACGCATGACGGACAGGGCGCCCGATAGATATTCCCCGGCATCGTCGGCGACGGCGTTGCGCGCGGATAGGGCCCGTTCGCGGCGCAGCATAGCCTCCGAGATGGAGATGCCGTCACGCTCGCAGAGGGCGGCAAGTTCAGCGGCGGTGTCGAAGGTCGCCTTCTCGAAGGCTTCCTGGGCTGCTGCGGGATCGAGCGAGGCGCGGTCGCGCTGCTTTCCATCATCCGCCCCGGCGGGCTGCGTGTCTTCGGAGTGGTCGCTTTCGATGATGCGCACGGACTGGATGTCGGGATTCTTGGCTATCGCACGTGCGATATCTGCAGGGATGCGGTCGTCGGTTTCCATGATGGTGTAGGCGATATCGCCCTTGCGCTCGCGGAAAAGGCGCGTGGTGGCTATGTTGATGCCGTAGATGTTGAGGCACGTGGCAATATGGGCGAGCACGCCCTGGCGGTCGCGCTGCCTTATCACGATGCTGTGGTATTCGCCTGTCAGCCGCACGTCGATGCCGTTGATGCGGCTGATCACGGCAGCACCGCCGCCGATTGATTCCCCGCGCACGGATGTCACTTCGCCTGAAACGTCCTCTATGTCGATATCGACGGTGTTGGGGTGGTCGCACGGTTCGTCGGGGCAGGGGATGAACTCGAAATCAAGGCCCGCCTCCCGTGCGATCTCGAAGGAGCTGCGGATGCGTTCGTCGTCGGTCGCCATGCCCAGGATGCCGCCGAGCAGGGCACGGTCGGTGCCGTGGCCGTTGTAGGTGTGGGCGAAGCTGCCGTAGAGGCGAAACCGCGCCCGGACGGGTTCTGTCTGTAGAAGGCGGCGGGCCATGAGCGCAATGCGCAGGGCTCCTGCGGTGTGGCTGCTAGAAGGGCCTATCATGACGGGCCCGATGATGTCTTTGATGCTGAGGTCCTTCACCGGATTCTCCTTGCCGTGCGGGCCGCAAGAGGCCCGGGTTGCGACCGCGGCCGATGCGTTCGTGTGGGTTGCGTGATGCTCGATTCTCTATGGTACACTTGCGTGCTGATTTGCAATGATAAACCGCCCGTGGCGCAACCGCCACGCGTTTTGAAGAAGTCTTCGATGAATGCAAAGGAGAACGGCCATGGCCTCATCCGTTTTGGTGACGGGACATAAGAACCCTGACAATGATTCCATCTCATCTGCTATCGGGTATGCATGCCTGAAGAACATCCTCGCGCGCCGCGCGGGCTCAGATGAGGTGTTCGAGCCCGTTCGCCTGGGACCTCTGCCCCCTGAGACCGCATGGGTCATCGAGGAGTACGGCTTGGATGTTCCCGCGGCCATCAGCAACGTCCACGCCCGCGTGAGCGATGTCATGACGCGCAACCCCATCAGCATCACCGAGGATGCGACGCTTCTGACGGCCGGCCGCTGCCTGCGCCAGCACAATGTGCGCGCACTGGTGGTCACCGATGCTGCAGGCAAGTACAAGGGCCTGATCACCACCCGGATGATCGCCGAGCGCTACATCGCTTCCACCGATGCGGTCGACGCCGTCTCCGAAGCGGCATCGGCTGACGGAGCGGCGTATGCCGCCGTTGCAAGTGACCTGATCGCGTCCCTGTACCAGAAGGTGTCCGATATAACCGAGACCGACGTGCTGGTCCTGGACAAGGACGGCCTTCTGACCGAGGCTGTTGAGGATCTGATGGCCAGCGCCCTGCGCGAGGCCGTCGTGCTGGATGACGAGGGCGCATGCATCGGCATCGTGACTCGCAGCGACGTGGCCACCCATCCGCATCGCAAGGTCATCCTGGTCGATCACAATGAGCGCCGCCAGGCCGCCAACGGCATCGAGGAGGCGGAGGTCGTCGAGGTCATCGACCACCATCGCATCGGCGATGTCTCCACAACAAGCCCCATCCGCTTCATCAACCTGCCCGTCGGCTCCACGGCATCCATCGTCACCGGCGAATTCCGCAACCAGGGCATCGACATCCCGCGCGGTGTTGCTGCGGCCCTTCTGTCCGCCGTCATGACCGATACGGTCATCCTGAAGTCCCCCACGGCTACGCCGTTCGATCGCGCCCAGGTGGAGTACCTGGCGGGCATCGTCGGCGTCGACCCTGTCGAATTCGGCCTCAAGGTGTTCAAATGCCGCGGCGGCGAAGACGACATGCCCATCGACAAGCTGGTCGGCGCCGATGCCAAGGAATTCCAGCTCGGCGATGACACGGTGCTGATCGCGCAGCATGAGACGGTGGATCTCGAGGCTGTTCTGGCGCGAGAATCGGAGATCCGCGCCTATATGGATGAGCTGGTGGCGGCGCACGGCTACGAATTCGTGCTGCTGATGGTCACCGACATTCTGGCCGAAGGCAGCCAGTTCATCTCTTCGGGCAACAAGCGCATCATCGAACGCGCTTTCGGCATCAGCTGCAAGGACGGCAGCACGTGGATGCCCGGCATCCTGTCGCGCAAAAAGCAGGTCGCTGCCCGCATCCTGGGCGCGTAGGACGGGGGAGCCATGGCTGAGATACTTGAAGCTGTCATGCTTATCTGCTTCGGCCTCTCCTGGCCGACCAACGCGCTCAAGGCCTTCCGGGCGAAGACCGCACGGGGAAGCAGCTGGCAATTCCTGCTGCTGATCACGTTTGGCTATGTGGCGGGCATTGCGGCGAAATTCGTCAGCGGATCCATCAATTGGGTCCTTGCCGTCTATTTCCTCAATATCGCCATGCTCGGCATCAACTGGGCGGTGTATTTCCGCAATCGCAAGCTCGACGCGGCAGAGGAAGCCGCTCGCGAAGCGGCGCTCTGAGGCGGACCGCCCGTCCGGCATCGCCTCCATGGGCTCCGGGGCCGGGCGCCTGCGCTTGTTGAAGCTATGGGGAATGCCGCCGGCGCCCGAAGCCCGGCGGCCATTGGGTATGATTGCCGCATGGATTCCCGACGTTGCGGTTGTGAGGTGCGCATATGACGAAGATCGGTTTCATAGGCTGCGGAAACATGGCATCGGCCATGATAGCCGGCATGCTGGCTCGCAACGCGTGTTCTCCGGACGATATCATGGTTTCCGCCCGCACCCAGGCTTCGCGCGAACGCGCGCATGATGCTTTCGGCGTCGAGGCC
This sequence comes from uncultured Eggerthellaceae bacterium, assembly GCA_963558905.1. GTDB lineage: Bacteria > Actinomycetota > Coriobacteriia > Coriobacteriales > Eggerthellaceae > Slackia. The sequence goes on along the minus strand of CAUWJA010000012.1, from coordinate 5,373 downwards.
GTTGCCGACAATGCCGCCGTCGCCCTGCACTGCGACGCCGTGTTCCTGGCCGTCAAGCCCCCTATGTACCAAGCAGTCCTCGCTGAGGTTTCCCGCGCCTTCGAAGATGACGGCGCCGTCGAACCTCCGCTGCTCATCTCCCTTGCTCCCGGCAAAACCCTGGAATGGCTTTCCGGGAATTCGTGCTTCACGCGCATCGTGCGCATCATGCCGAATACGCCCGCGGCTGTAGGGGAGGGCATGACCTCCATCACGGCCAACAGCGCATGTCTGCCCGGGGATATCGCGCTTGTCGAGCGTCTTGCCGGGTCTTTCGGCCGCTTCTCCCACGTGCCCGAGCGTCTCATCGATGCCGTCATCCCTGTCAGCGGCTCTTCGCCCGCTTTCGTCTACATGTTCATCGAGGCCATGGCCGATGCCGCCGTGCTCGAAGGCATGCCCAGGGCCCAGGCGTACGAGTTCGCCGCCCAGGCGGTCTTGGGTTCGGCGAAGATGGTGCTTGAAAGCGGCAAACACCCCGGGGAGCTCAAGGATGCCGTTTGTTCGCCGGGCGGAACCACCATCGCCGGCGTGCGCGCCCTTGAGCGCTGCGGGATGCGCAGCGCTGTGATCGAAGCGCTTTGGGCCACGGCCGACAAGGCGAGGAGCATGGCTTGAGCAAAGACAGGAATACCGGGCGCAGGCGCGTGAAGTCGTTTTACGAGGAACTGCTCGAAGACGACCCCAAGGAAAAGGCCAGAAAACGCCTTGAGGCCCGTGCGGCCGCCCGAGAACTCGATGCTGACGAGACCTCGGATGCGTCGACGTCGCGTGTACGCCCTGCACGCTCGAGGGGTTCCCACGCATCGTGCGAGGAGGGCGCTTCGCTGCTTGACCGCATGGCCGAAGCGGCATCTTCGGTTCTGTGGACCGCAGGCTCTGCGGTCTCCCGCGCCGTCCGGTTCAAAGTTCCCGTCGGGTCGGCCGATGTGCCTTTGTGGGCCATCGTCTTGGCGTCGGCGGCATTGGTCGTGGTCGCCCTCTCCTTCGTCCGCGGATACCGCGACTCCGACGCCATCCCCCAGGTGACAGAGCCCGTCGAACAGGAGGAAGTGCTCGTGCAGCAAGAGGCCACGGCCGATTTCTCCAAGCTTCCCGAAGGCCTTGACGAAGACGTCGTCGCCTCCCTCGAAAGCCAGGCCGAAGGCAATGCCAAGCTCATCAGCATCATCAACGACGCCGATGTCCTTGCGTTCCAAGGCGAGGAAACCCAGCGCACACTGCTGAAGCTTGCCGCGAACGAGCCTCTTTCCTACGATTTCGTCCTGGGCATCAACGAGCGCTATCCTTCCGATACGGCGCAAGCGTACCAGGAGCCCGTGACGGTGGGCAGCGTGCCGTTGCTTTTGCAGTGGGACACCCGATGGGGTTACACGGAGTACAGTTCCGCGCCCCTCGGGGTTTCAGGATGCTGCCCGACGACGCTTTCCATGGTCTATATGGGATTGACGGGCAAAACCGATAAGACCCCCTACGATATGGCCATGCTGGCGCGCGAGCGCGGCTACGAGACCGAGAACCTGGGCACGATCGCATCGTTTCTGGTGGATTGCGCTGCTGACGTGGGCCTGTACGGCGAGCAATTCGCTCCGGACGCATCCATGCTGACCGACTATCTTGAAGCGGGATGGCCCGTCATCATCAACGTCGGCAAAGGCGATTTCACCGAAACCGGCCATTTCATCGTGGCGTGCGGCATCGCCGATGACGGGGGCATCGTCGTCAACGATCCGTATTCGCCCACCCGTTCGTCGCGCACCTGGTCCGCTGACGTGCTCGTGTCCCAGGCCATGGGGATGTACGCGTTTTCCGTATGAGCGTTGCGAGGCGGGGCGTCGGTGCGGGCCTGCTCCGCTGTCGCATGATAGGGCCCGCGAAAGGAAGTTTCCATGGATACCCGTCGTTTGACTTCGCTGTTCGAAGATTTCGTCCGCATCGACAGCCTATCCCGCCACGAGGGCGCTGTCGCGGCATTCTGCGCGCAGCGTCTTTCCGACCTGGGATTCCAGGTGCGTTTCGATGCTTCTGCCGAAAAGACCGGCTCCGATACGGGCAATCTGATCGCGCAGCGCACGGGAACGCTGCCCGGATCCGTCGTGCTGGCGGCGCATATGGATTGCGTGGCGCCGTGCGCCGGGGTGCAGCCCGTGCTCGCCGAGGGCATCTACCGGTCTGCGGGCGATACCGTCCTGGGCGCCGATGACAAGGCGGGCATCGCCGCCATCTTCGAAGGCATCGCCTGTGCGCTTGCATCCGGGCGCGAACTGCCGACGATCTTCGTTTTGCTCACCACCTGCGAGGAGCTCAGCTTGCTGGGGGCGAAATACCTTGACGAGGACGCCTTGTTCCTGGGCGGAGCGCCCACCGATGCCCCCTGCATCGTATTCGACGCCGATGGCGCTCCCGGCACCATCGTGCTCGGGGCCCCGTACCATTACACGTTCACGGCAACCTTCCATGGCCGCGCATCGCATGCGGGTGTGGAGCCTGAAGCCGGCGTTTCCGCCATCGCCATTGCCGCTGATGCGATCGGCCGCATGCGCCTCGGGCGTCTTGACAAGCGCACCACGGCGAATGTCGGCCTGATCGAAGGCGGCCGCGAGGTCAACATCGTTTCGGATTCCTGCTGGGTTTCAGGTGAGTGCCGCTCGCTGTACGGCGACCGCGTCGAGGCGGTTCGGGCGCAGCTGACGGAATCCATGGAGAAGGCCGCCGAGGCGTTCGACGGCTCTGTGGACATCGAGTGGACCGTCGATTATCCCGGAGTGCTTTACGGTGCTGACGATCCCTTGGTCGCCATGCTCGAGCGGGCCGCGGAGTCCGTGGGCCTTCCCGTGGGCCATCATATCTCAGGCGGCGGCGCGGATGCCAACCTGCTGTCTGTTCGCGGCGTCCGCCCCATCACCGTTTCCATCGGCATGACGAACTTCCACACCCCGGACGAATTCATCAAGCTCAAGGACCTTGAGGACAGCGCGCGTTTCGCCGAAGCGATCATCTACGAGGCGGCGCCGGGGCTCTGATGCCTGCGGTACGTCCGCCGAAACAGGCAACGGGCCGCCGAAGCGACCCGTTGCGATGGATTCGATGAATCAGGCAGGCTGTCCTTAACGGGCGGCCTGCTCTGCATCTATGCCCTCGTAGCTCTGCGGTCCGTCAAGCGGGAAGAGCGCCTCGGGCTTGCTGTCTTCGGAGTGCTTCGAAGGCTCGATGCCGTCGCCGTCCTTGCCGGGAAGGACCATGTTGAGCACGATGCCCACCAGCGAGCCCACGGCAAGGCCGGAGAGCGTGATGGTCATCGATCCCAAGGGCAGCGACACGCCGCCTTGCGCGCTGTAGGCTATGCCCAGGGAAAGGACCAGGATCAGCGCGGCGATCAGCACGTTGCGGCTCTTGGTGAAGTCGACATGGTTTTCAACGAGGTTGCGGATGCCCACCGCCGAGATCATGCCGTAGAGCACCAGCGACACGCCGCCGATCACGCAGGCGGGCATGGCGGCGATCAGCGCTTCGAACTTCGGGCAGAAGGAGAAGACGATGGCGAAGCAGGCCGCGATGCGGATGACGCGCGGGTCGAAGACGCGGGTCAGGGCAAGCACGCCGGTGTTCTCGCCGTACGTGGTGTTGGCCGGCGCTCCGAACAGGGAGGCGAAAATGGTTGCCAGGCCGTCGCCGAGCAGCGTGCGGTGCAGGCCGGGCTCGGCGATGTAGTTGCGGTTGCAGGTCGAGCTGATGGCGGACATGTCGCCGATGTGCTCGATCATGGTTGCCAGCGCCAGGGGCATGATGGTGATGATCGCCGTGACGGCAAGCCCCGCGTTGAATGCCTCCCCGGGAAGCGAGAGCACGGTGGCATCCCATGAGACGGGCAGGCCGATCCATGCGGCTTGGGCGACCGGGGTGAAATCGACTTCTCCGGCGATGGCTGCGACCGCGTAGGAGACGACCACGCCCATGAGGATGGGGATGATCTTGATCATGCCCTTGCCCCAGATGTTGCAGATGACGATGGTTGCAATGGCCACGATGGCGATGAGCCAGTTGGCGGTGCAGTTGGAGATCGCCGAGCTCGCCAGGATGAGTCCGATGGCGATGACGATGGGGCCGGTGACCACCGGCGGGAAGAAGCGCATGACGCGCGTCGGTCCGAATGCGCGGAACAGGGCGGAAAGCACCAGGTACAGCAGCCCGGCGCATGCGACGCCCAGGCAGGCGTAGGGGAGAAGTTCGGGTTCTCCGTTGGGCGCGATGGCCTGATAGCCTGCAATGAAGGCGAATGACGAACCGAGGAAGGCGGGAACCTTCCCTTTGGACAGAAGGTGGAACAGCAGCGTGCCGAGACCCGCGAACAGCAGGGTGGTGGAAACCGGCAGGCCTGTCAGGACGGGTACCAGGATGGTGGCTCCGAACATGGCGAACATGTGCTGGAGGCCGAAGACGGCCATTTTCGGCGCGCCGAGCGTGCGTGCGTCGTAGATGGCATCGGGGCTGTCCTTGGCCCCCATGGTCGGAATGGGCTTATCGGTCACAACGTTCCTTTCTCGAAGGTGTGTGCCGCTTCAGGTATCCGCGCGGACAGGAGTTGCGCGGGCACCGGCAGCGCAACAACGCGCAAAGCGCTTTTGACAAACCTGAAGCATAATGGCACAAATCACTCCATTGCGCTAGAGTGGAGCGGGGATTGCCGGCTGCGGGGGTTCGATGGGGCATGCGGCAGGGTTTGCCGAACCTTCTGAATCAGGCGAGTCAATATTTTTTTGAAAAATATTTCTAATTCGTGGAGCAGTAGTGCGGTCTGATGATAAGAAAACAGCTCTGACCTGCACCTATAGGCTCGAATTGCCATAGATACGCCCGGATGCGTGGCGTTTGACACGTTTGCTGTCAGGCGGTATATTTCCAACTCGCGTCTCCGAGGAGACGTTTGTTTTCGTGTGTGCAGGAGCTCAGCACACACCGAAACAAGCGGTTTGTGCCTTCCGGGAGCTCACGACCCGGTCGCGTATGCATCGCGCAATCTGCTGCAGCACCGTGCATGGCGGTGAGGCGGCATCCGTAGGAATAGGTATAAGAAGGAGAAAAGCTTTGCCTACTATCAACCAGCTGGTCCGCAAGGGCCGCGCCAAAGTGGTCGACAAGAAGAAGACCCCGGCGCTCAAGGGCAACCCCCAGAAGCGCGGCGTGTGCACCCGTGTGTACACCACCACCCCCAAGAAGCCGAACTCGGCTCTCCGTAAGGTGGCCCGTGTCCGTTTGGTCAACGGCATGGAAGTGACCGCCTACATCCCCGGCATCGGCCACAACCTGCAGGAGCACTCCATGGTGCTCATCCGC
>CAUWJA010000011.1:0-15262 GCA_963558905.1 uncultured Eggerthellaceae bacterium | reverse complement strand
AAACCTGGGCCAGGCCCGATTTTGCCTATTGACAATGTCCTGCTCATATTAAAAAACGGCCGCCACCCGAATGGGCAACGACCGTTTGGCTTGCGCTCGGTCAGCGAGCATGGTGCCGTAAGGCCCCTTCCAGCCGCGCTACGCCAGCCAGGTGGAAACGATGGGCATCCACCCCATCACCAGGATGATCAGCACCAGCACGGGCACACCGAACTTCATCCAGTAGAACATGGGTTTGCCGCCGGGGAACTTCAGGCCGGTGCCTGCATTCGCCTCGGCCAGAAAGTTCTTCCAGCCCCAACCGCGGCGGCTGGTGCAGAACAGGACCAGAACCAAGCTGCCGATGGGCAGGATGTTGCTGGACACCAGGAAGTCCTCGATGGCCTGGATGTTGCCGATACCTGCAATCTCGGCGCCGGACCACAGATTGAAGCCCAGGGCCGCAGGAAGCGACAGGATGGGTATGGCGATGATGTTGATGAGGACGGCCTTCTTGCGCGACCAGCCCCACTGGTCCATGCCGAAACTCACAATGCCCTCGAACACGGCGATGACCGTGGAGATGGCCGCACACGCCATGAACAGGAAGAACAAGGTGCCCCACAGCTGGCCCATCCACATCTGCTCGAACACGCTGGGCAGCGTGATGAACACCAGGCCCGGGCCGCTGCCGGGATTGACGCCGAACGCGAAGCATGCGGGGAAGACCACCAGGCCGGCGGCGATGGCGATGAACGTATCCAGCGCGCCGATGGTGACGGCCTCGCCCAGAAGCGAACGGTCACGGCCTATGTAGCTGCCGAAGATGATCATGGAGCCCTGGCCGATGGACAGCGTGAAGAACGCCTGGCCCATGGCCGCATATGCAGCCTCCGCGAAACCCTCAGGCGACGAGAACAGCTTGCCGAAGTCGGGAGCAAGGTAGAACTCCAAGCCCGCACCCGCACCGTCAAGCGTCACGGAACGGATCACCAGCACGCCGATGAGCACGAGCAAGCCCACCATGATGACCTTCGTGATGCGCTCGACGCCGTTTTTCAGACCCAACGCCACAACCGCAAAACCGATGGCGCACGCGATGACCATCCAGAAAATGAGCTCGCCGGGGTTCGCCAACATGGCATTGAACACGCCTTCGACACCCGTCGCATCCAGGCCCACGAACTGCCCCGACGCCATTTTCGGGATATAGGCGAGCATCCATCCGGCGATGACGGTGTAAAACATCATGAGCAGATACGTTCCGCCGATGGCCACCCATTTGAACAAGTGCCATCTGCCGCCCTCCGGCTCCAGTTCATCGTAGCTGCGCGCGATGCTCCGCTTCGATGCCCGGCCGGCGGCGAACTCCATGGCCATGATGGGCAGACCGAAAATGGCCAGGAATATCAGATACATGACCACAAACGCCGCGCCGCCGTACTCGCCGGTGATGTACGGGAAGCGCCAGACGTTTCCCAGACCGATGGCACAACCGGCGCTGATCAGGATGAATCCCAACCGCGTCGCGAATTTTTCTCGTTTCTCCATATGGTTCCCCTTGGTTCGTCGGCCCGTCGCACGGGCGCGAGATGCCGCCGACCCGTTCCGGACCTGCGGCGGCGTGCAAGTTGCAACATGATAGCCCATTTCACCGCCGCCGATGACGCGCATGCAACAAGATTCGCGATGCGGCTCGCGAAGCCTGCAAAACGCGATAGAATCCGAAGTGCGGACGAAGCCTGTGCACGGCGCAAGCGGCACCGTGGAAAAGGACGCCCGCGGACAACCCTCCAAGAGAACAGGAGCGCACATGCTGCACGAAGTCAACTTCCCCTCTTTCAACGGGCGCGATGAGGTCCACAGCTGGATTTACGTCCCGGCATGCGAACCCGAAGGCATCGTCCAGCTGGTCCACGGTTTCGGCGAGCATTCCCGCCGCTATTTCCACATGATCGTCTCGCTCATGGACGCCGGCTTCATCGTCGCCGCCGACGACCACGTAGGCCACGGTGCAACCGCTCTGGCCAACGACACCTGGGGCGACTGGGGCGACGCAGGTTACCAGACCATGATGGAAGACGAGCACGCGCTTATGGACATCGTGCGCGAGAAATATCCCGACCTGCCCTATTTCATGTACGGCCATTCCCTGGGATCCGTGATCGCCCGCGATTTCGCAGCCCACTACGGTGACGAGCTTGATGGCTTGATCATCTGCGGAACCCCTGCCGGCTTCCCCGACACGCAAGCCGTGTACGAAAAGGCAGAGGCCCTGGTCGCCGAAGGCAAGGGACACGAATGCGACCCCTCGCTGCTGGGCGAGCTTCTGGGATGGATGTTCGCCCGCTGCAAAGAGGGCGCGCAGCTCGGCAATGAATGGATCTGCCACGATCCCTACGTGCAGAAAGACCATGCGGAAGACCCGTTCGACGCATTCACGCATCCCACGCACAACATCTCGACGCTGTATTTCATGCAGATGTACAACGCGGTCAACAGCCGCGAGTGGGCAGAGAAAGTGCCCGTTGACCTTCCCATCTATAACATCGCCGGCGACGAAGACCCTGTCGGCCATTGGGGCGAAGGCATCTACACGGTCGCCAACTGGCTTGCTGAAACAGGCCATGACGTATTCACGGAGCTGTACCCCGGTTATCGCCACGAGATCCACAACTACGACGACATCAAATTCGACGTCGAAGACGGCATCATCGACTTCTGCTCCACCATCGCCTTCGAGCTGAACTAGCCCGCAGGCCGCCGTTCGCCGGCGCTGCAAAACCGCACATCCCGCAATCGGGGCCGCTCTTTGGGGTGGTCCCGATTTTTCTTGGATTCGCTGTTGCATTTCCCCACCCGCCGCAGCATAATACCACCCATGCAATTTCGACGATGCTTTCGGAATCGACAGGAAACCGGAAGCGGAGAAAACTCTGGAGAATCTCTTAAATGAGTGCCGAAGGTGCAAGGCCCGCAGTTCTCGCTGCGAAGCTGAATCTCTCAGGCAAACGGACAGAGGCAAAAGAGCGGTCGGTCTGACCCAAACTCATTTGCGACATTCTTCAGGGTTTTCTTTCAACCCGACAAGGAGGTCGCCTCTCATGGATGTTTTGCTCAGCATCGTCCAGACAATCAATTCGTATCTTTCGAATTACGTTCTCATCATCCTGCTCATCGGCACCGGCCTGTGGTTCTCCATCCGCACGGGCTTCGTCCAGGTGCGCTGCTTCGGCGAGGGCCTGCGCCGCGTATTCGGCAACTTCTCCCTGCGCGGCGGCAAGCAGAAGAGCGGCATGAGCTCGTTCCAGGCGCTCGCAACCGCCATTGCGGCCCAGGTGGGTACCGGCAACATCGTCGGCGCATGCGGCGCCATCCTGGTAGGCGGCCCGGGCGCCATCTTCTGGATGTGGCTCATCGCGTTTTTGGGCATGGCGACCAACTACGCTGAAGCCGTGCTGGCGCAGAAGACCCGCACCGTCGATGCCGACGGCACCGTCCACGGCGGACCCGTGTACTACATCCGCACCGCATTCAAAGGCAAGTTCGGCAAATTCCTGGCAGGATTTTTCGCCGTGGCCATCGTGCTGGCGCTCGGTTTCATGGGTTGCATGGTGCAGTCGAATTCCATCGCATCCACCTGCAACACCGCGTTCGGCATCCCCACATGGATCATGGGTGCGATCATCGTGGTCGTAGGCGCGTTCATCTTCATCGGCGGCATTTCCCGCATCGCTTCCGTCACCGAGAAGCTCGTGCCCCTCATGGCGCTGATCTACATCCTGGGCGGCATCGGCGTGCTGATCGTCAACGCCGAGAACGTCCCCGCGGCCTTCGCCCTGATCTTCGAGTGCGCCTTCAACCCGCAGGCCCAGATCGGCGGCGTGACCTTCGGCCTGATCGCGGCATTGAGCCAGGGCGCCAAGCGCGGCCTGTTCTCCAACGAGGCCGGCATGGGCTCCACCCCGCACGCACACGCACTGGCCAACGTCAAGAATCCGCATGAGCAGGGTGTTGTCGCCATGATCGGTGTGTTCGTGGACACCTTCGTCGTGGTCACCATGACCGCCCTCGTGGTCATCAGCGTCCTCTACACCGGCGACGGCCTGCTGGCACAGGGTCTCTATGACGGCGTTGACAAGACCAACATGGCCCAGATTGCCTTCGGCAGCCTGTTCGGCGAAAGCTTCGGCAACATGTTCGTGGCCATCTGCCTGCTGTTCTTCGCCTTCTCCACCATCATCAGTTGGAACCTGTTCGCCAAGATCAACATCGAATACCTCTTCGGCAAGAAGGCCACCAAGATCTTCTCCTCCATCGCGCTGGTCTTCATCTTCATGGGCTCCATCCTGAGCAACGACCTGGTGTGGGAGCTTGCCGACATGTTCAATCAGCTCATGGTCCTGCCCAACGCCATCGCTCTGTTCGCCTTGTCGGGCGCTGTGGTGAGCTGCGCGAAATCCCGCGGCGAGAAGTGCCTGCTCAAAGACGAGCAGGCCGCAGAAGACGCCGCACCTGCAGCGAAGTAGCACCCGCTTGGGCCGCATAGGCCGTGCTCACCGCGCTCACCGCGCTCACCGCGCAAACGGCACACGCGCATCCGCAGCATACAGCATCCGAGTCCCGGCCCACACGGACCGGGGCTTTCGTTTGGTCCGGGGCACCTGCGACGCACTGCCCCGCCGCGCGGACCTGGACCCGCAGCCGGCACGCCCCGTCATGAGGACCCGACTCGCGCGGACGATGCCCTGCCCCGCCACCCACGCATATCCGGCGGCGCGCTATCGGGAAGACCCCGTTCGCCAGCCCGATTACCAAAAAATGTCAGATTTGTATGGCTGCGCGCCGCATTCATATTCCTGCATCGCACCAAGTGCCGGCCCATTGGATCGCGCAAATGATTACGTGCCTCTGATCAGGTATTTCGCGCAATCTATCCATAGTTTTCGAGGTGTATGGCCAACTGCCCCGAAAGGTCGTCCACGGACGGATCATCGCAAGGCGCCGAACCATACAATTGCGACATAAACAGGAATTTTGACCCCCGAAAACAGGCCTGAAAGAATCGCCTGTTCTGGAATTATGCATGTTTGTACTTGAATATGCATAATTCTGCATACTAAGGGCTCCTACCGCAGAGAGCTGCAATGCCCGCGAGGTGACGGTCAAGCCAAAAAGTCAACCACGCCGGAATGGGTGTGGTACACCGCGCCGCGGATGGCCAGGCCCTCGTGCTCGGCAAGGTGGCGCAGCTCGGCGCTGACCGCAAGCGCGGCGATTCCGGCACGTACGTTGAGCACGCTGGCGGCGTACGGGTCGCGCTCGTCGCCGATGGCCGCGAGCACGCGCGACGTCACCGGAGCGCAGGCCGAGACCCCGGCGGGCGCGGCGGGCGCGGCGCACGCGGAAGGGGTCGCGGGCTCTATGGCGGGTGCGGAAGCGGCAGGTGCGGAGGCCGCGGACTCGATGGCAGGCGCCGCGGACCCGGCACAGTACGCCCCCGAATCAACCTCCGCGATCGCGGACTCGATGGCGCCGCAGTGCGTATGCCCCAAAACCAGCAGCAGCCTGGAGTGCAGATGCTCGCATGCGTACACCGCACTCGCCAGTTCCACTTCGCCTATCACGTTGCCGGCAACGCGGATCACGAACAGCTCCCCCAACCCCGCCATGAACATATGCTCGGGCACAACGCGCGAATCGGAGCAAGCCACAACCACGGCGTACGGCCGCTGGCCGCCTTCGAACAGCTCGCGGATGCGATCGGACGCGATGGCCGCATGGTTGTGACGGGCGGCCAGATACGCCCGGTTGCCGCGCTTGAGCCGCTCGATGGCCTCGGCCGCAGACACGTGGGCATCCAGATCCGCCTCATCTTCGGCCAGGTCATCGCAGTAGACGATCACATCGAGCAGCGGATTCGCATGTGCAGCATGCTCGAACTCCGCCACCACCGCATCGAACCATGGCAGCGCCGAAAGCCCTTCAGGCGTTTCGGCATCCGACGCCTCCTCGATGCGGGCCATGGCATCCAGCTCCGCAGCGGGCGCCAAGCCGCGGTGCCGCAGCACGAATCGCACAGGCTCAGCGGCCTCGGCAAGGTGCGAAGCGATGTCGCCCGGCGCCGCCGCGCGAATCCCGAACTCGCGGGCCAAACACTCCCGGCACGCCGCCTCGTCGGCAAACGCCTCCTGATCGATGATCACCTCGCGCATTGATTCCACCCCATCTGGAAGGATGCCGGCCGCACATGCATGCGGCACAGCACCGCTGAAACATTGACCTGGCAATTCTACAACGCGAACCCGCGCATTACCGAAACTCCTGCCAGACTTGATACAATTGCCGAATGCGAAAGCTATGCACGAAAGCTTTGAATCCCGTACCCAGAAAGGACCGCAGCCCAATGGCGGAATTCATCTACCAAATGCACCAGGCCCGCAAGGCCCACGGCGACAAGGTCATCCTCGATGACGTCACGCTGTTCTTCTACCCCGGCGCGAAGATCGGCGTGGTGGGCCCGAACGGCATGGGCAAATCCACGCTGCTCAAGATCATGGCCGGCCTCGAGGAGGTCTCCAACGGCGAAGCGCGCCTGACCCCCGGCTACACGGTGGGCATCCTGCAGCAGGAACCGCCCCTGGATGAAACCAAGACCGTGCTCGAAAACATCCAGATGGCATTCGCCGACACCATCGCGAAGGTGGAGCGCTTCAACGCCATCGGCCTGGAGATGGCCGAACCGGACGCAGACTTCGACGCGCTCATGGATGAAATGGGCCGCCTGCAGGACGAGATCGACGCGGCGAACGGCTGGGACCTGGATAGCCAGCTCTCCCAGGCCATGGACGCGCTGCAGTGCCCGGACCCCGACGCGCCCGTGACCGTGCTTTCCGGCGGCGAGCGCCGTCGCGTGGCCCTGTGCCGCCTGCTGCTCGAAGCCCCCGACCTGCTGCTGCTCGACGAACCCACCAACCACCTGGACGCGGAGTCCGTCCTGTGGCTGGAGCAGTTCCTGCATAACTACCCGGGCGCCGTGCTGGCCGTCACGCATGACCGCTACTTCCTGGACAACGTGGCCGAATGGATCTGCGAAGTGGACCGCGGCCACCTGTTCCCCTACAAGGGCAACTACTCCACGTACCTGGAAACCAAAGCCGCCCGCATCGCAGCTCAGGGCCAGCAGCAGGCGAAACTCGCCAAGCGCATGAGCCGAGAACTCGAATGGGTGCGCAGCTCACCTAAGGCGCGCCAGGCGAAAAGCAAGGCCCGCATCGAGCGCTTCGAGCAGATGGAGGCCGAAGCCCGCGCTGCCAAGAAGCTCGACTTCACCGACATCCAGATTCCCGTGGGCCCGCGCCTGGGCCAGAAAGTCATCGTGGCCGAGCACCTGCACAAGGCATTCGGCGACCGCGTGCTGATCGACGACCTGTCGTTCTCGCTGCCCCAGGGCGGCATCGTGGGCGTGATCGGCCCGAACGGCGTGGGCAAGACCACCCTGTTCAAGATGCTCGTGGGCCAGGAAACCATCGATGGCGGCACCCTGGAAATCGGCGACTCCGTCAAGATCTCCTATGTGGACCAGAACCGCGCCGGCATCGATCCCGACAAGAAACTGTGGGAAGTGGTCTCCGACGGCCTGGACTACATGCAGGTGGGCGAAACCGAAGTCCCCAGCCGCGCATACGTTGCCAGCTTCGGCTTCAAAGGTTCTGACCAGCAGAAACCCGCAGGCGTGCTTTCCGGCGGCGAGCGAAACCGCCTCAACCTCGCGTTGACCCTCAAGCAGGGCGGAAACCTGCTGCTGCTCGACGAGCCCACCAACGACCTTGACACCGAAACACTGTCAAGCCTGGAGGAGGCCCTGCTGGAGTTCCCCGGCTGCGTTGTCGTGACCAGCCACGACCGCATGTTCCTGGACCGCATCGCCACGCACATCCTGGCGTGGGAGGGCACCGACGAAAACCCCGGCGCATGGCACTGGTTCGAAGGAAACTTCGAGTCCTACCAGAAAAACCGCGTCGAGCGCCTGGGCGCCGAAGCCGCCAAGCCGCATCGCATCCATCGCAAGCTCACCCGCGACTGACACCGCCGCCCGCACGGCGCACAACATCGTCCCGAACAGCACGAAGGGCCCCTGCAGGGGCCCTTCTTCGCGATAGGCAGGTGTGCGGCCGGCTATTCCGCGGCCTTTTCGCCTTCTTGCGAGCTGCGACGCACGTAGCGGATGGCACAGCAATCATCGCCGCGGGCAATGGTTTTGGGAAGCTCCAAGTCAACGCCGTGCGCCTCGCCGATTCCGCGGTCGCCGCACATGGCTATATCGCACAGGTGGGCAATCTCCTCATCCGAACAACCCTGCTTCTGCCATGCCTTCACCAACGGACAGTAATGGAAATCGATCGACAGCTTGTCATCGGTGCATTCCACGATCTTCATCTCGAAGACAATCTGCGCAGCCTTCGTGAACAGCTGCTTCTTCAGCCCCTTGAGGCTTTTCGTCCCGCTGGCCGCCACAATCTCCGATCCCTGGTACAAACCGCAGCGTTTGATGGCGGCGGGGGCGAAGTCATCGGCAGCAAGGCCCTTCTTCTCCGCTTCACTCACCAGCAGATACAACCACAGGGCGCGGTGCTCCAGCTGCTCGCGTACCTTCACGAACAAAGGAAACTTGCACTTCGGCTCATTGACTATCTTGCTCATGGCTCCTCCTTGCCTTCGGGCCGAGCCCGGCCCTCCCCTTCAGACCACCCGAAACCGCGCGGCCGCCTAGCGAACCTGGAAAACCAGGTACTCGTTCAAATCACCCGTCCGGCCATCTGCCGCAAAGCGAGCCGCAAGCCGCGCACGCGTGGCAACCGATGCCGCCAGACCCTCGATCTCCGCATCGTCGAAGCTGTGGCAGTACCGCCATGCACCCGGTGCGTTGTTCCATCCTAGTAGATAATCCCCCGCTTCGAAAGCCGCCGGGTCGAAACCAAGCTCGCCGCACGCCTGGGTATGGGTGGCCCGAGCGCGCTGCGCCAGACCCTCATCCCGCATGAAACACCACAGGGAAACCGCCGCGAACCCTCCAGGGCGAACCGTATCCATCAGGGCATCCAAAAACCGCGTACGGTTGCCCGCACCGGGGATATGGTGCGCAAACCCGAACGCCACAGCCAGGTCGGCCCCATGCCCTTCGGACGCCCCTTGCGTGAAGCCACAGCATCCTCGCAGGTCAAGCGCACCATCAAGCAGCGCACCCACCACATCCAGATGGCAGAAGCGCACCTCAGGCGCCCCATCGTGCAAAATCCCCTGATCCAGCGCCAGCTCGTCGCAGTCATCCACGGCATGGCACACAAGCCTGCAATGGGGCAGCGTCTGGGCGGCGAACTGCTCGAAGCGAAGATTGCCGCATGCCACATCCACGATGACGCCATCGGGTCCGCTCAAGCACCCTGCAGCCGTCACCTCATCCATGCAGCGCCTCCATCCCGGCCACGCCGCGTGGCGCGTTCCTGAAAACGACTTCGCCTGCATGCGGTAGAATCCGCTGTTCAGTGCGCACAGCTTGCGCGCAAAAGCCACATCCACGCAGTCCTCCTTCGCATCCTGCACCCTTCCCGCACACCTGCCGCGGCAAACGGTTTCGCCATTGTACCCTGAGAAGCGCCGCGCCATCCCGCGATGGTACAATGCCTGCCCATGAAACGATTGCTTACAGACATAATGAACGCTCTGCGTGCCGAAAGCCCCGAACGGCCCTTCGACGAAAAAGCCTTGATGGCCATCATCGCCGAACACAACCGCCGCGCCTCCGACTCCACGCCCGCAGGCATGCCCAAACCCGCGAACCGGCGGTACTCAAAAAAGAAGATCCTGCCCTTCTACATGAAGGTCAAGGCCGAAGACCCCGCCCGCTGGCGCAGATGGGGCATCGACGATGCGCTGGAAGCCCGCCTGTTCACGGTCCTGCGCATGAAACCGCGCCGAACCGCATCCGGCGTGGCCACCATCACCGTCATCACCAAACCGCAGCGCTGCTCCAGCAACTGTTTGTACTGCCCCAACGATGTGCGCATGCCGAAAAGCTATCTGGCTGACGAACCGGCCTGCCAGCGCGCCGAACGCAACTTCTTCGACCCGTATCTGCAGGTGGCATCGCGTCTCAGGGCGCTCATTCAGATGGGGCACGCCACCGACAAGGTGGAGCTCATCGTGTTAGGCGGAACCTGGAGCGATTACCCCGAAGGCTATCAGAAGTGGTATGCGGCCGAACTGTTCCGAGCCCTCAATGAAGCCTCCGATCCCGAAAAGGCCGAAGCCTCCGTTCGCGCCCGGCGTGCCCTCTACAAGGACCTGGGCATAACCTCTGACGCGCAAGAGCTTGCCCGGCAGACCGCAGACGCGCAAGAGCTTGTGAATTCCGGCAGCTCACGTACAACCAGGCAGTCCAGACCCTGTACGCCGACAATCCCTGTTGGCAGCGCGCAGCAGAAAAGCAGACGGCAACCGAATCCGAGCTTTTGCGCGAACATGCCGCCAACGAATCCGCTGCGCATCGCGTTGTCGGACTTGTCGTGGAAACCCGCCCGGATACCATGGATGCGGAAAGCCTCACGCTTCTGCGGCGTCTGGGATGCACCAAAATCCAGATGGGCATCCAGAGCCTCGATCCCGCCATCCTGCAAGCCAACCGCAGGAGGATCGACACGGACGCCATCGCACGCTCCTTTGCCTTGCTGCGCATCTTCGGCTTCAAAATCCACGCCCATTTCATGGCCAATCTGCTGGGAGCCACACCCGAAAGCGACCTGACGGATTACGCGCATCTTGTCAGCGACAAACGGTTCCTCCCTGACGAAGTGAAGCTCTACCCCTGCGCGCTTGTCGATGGAACCGACCTGGTGACGCATTTCAACGACGGCAGCTGGCAGCCCTACGGAGAGCAGGAGCTGATAGACCTCCTGGTGCGCGACACGCTTGCCACACCACCCTACATGCGCATCTCCCGTATGATCCGCGACATCTCGGCGTGCGACATCATGGCCGGCAACAAGAAGACCAACCTGCGCCAGATGGTTGAAGACGCCATCCGCAATGAGGGGAAAGAGGGCGAAGTCCGCGAAATCCGCTTCCGCGAGATCAGCACGGCAACCGTTGACACGAACGGCCTCACCCTGCAAACCGTTCCCTACGAAACGTCGGTGAGCAGGGAGTTCTTTCTGCAATGGGTCACGCCGGACGGCCATATCGCCGGGTTCTGCCGGCTCTCGCTTCCCCATCCCCAAGCCGTGGCAGAGCTATCCGCCCGCGCTGCCGCCCAAGGCCAGACCCTGCCCGTGCAGCCGGGGCAGGCTATGATCCGAGAAGTCCACGTCTACGGCAAAGTGGCATCGCTCGTGCACGGCGACACCACCCAGGGATCGGCGCCCGCAGCCCAGCATATGGGCCTGGGCCGCAAACTCGTCGAACGCGCATGCGACATTGCACGCGCCGAAGGTTTCGCATCCATCAACGTCATCAGCGCCATCGGCACCCGGGGCTATTACCGCAACCTGGGATTCGCTGACGCCGGGCTCTACCAGAACAGGCCCCTGTAACCGCATTTCACGCATTCTGGGCACAACGCAAACCGGGAGCAGCCTTGCTTGCCGCTCCCGGTTGCAAAATCCGGCTATAAGGGGAAGGGGTCCGGATTATCGAATTGCCTGGATCTACGCCTCGGGCAGCACAGCCCGAAACATCCGCCTGCAAGTTAGCCGCGATGGGCCTTCTTCGCATCGGAGCGAAGCAGGACGAATGCCAGGATGCCCACGATGATCACGCTGGTGCCCACGGCGCACACATTCATCAGATGGATCGCAGGGATGCCCACCAGCAGACCGATGACGTAGGGAACCAGCCAAACCAACCACACGATAGTGCTGAAGCGGTGGAAGGCGACGCGCTGCTTCTCGTTGCCGCGCACGAAGGTCCAGGTTGCCCAACCGGCATGGATCAGCATCAAGATGATGGCCAACATGCCGGAGATGGCATGGATGCCGAAGCCGGTGGCGCCGCTGGTCTGCGCGATGTTCGTCATGATCATCGTGCCCGTGGTATCGCACACCAGGCCTCCCCAGAAGAACAGCAGATGTGCAAGGGACAGCTGGCCTTTGGCGCGCTCGCCGAAAACACCGATGGCGTAGAAGACAAGTGCCAGGGTGATGGCGCTCGTAGCAAGAATCAGTTCAAAACTCATTGGTCATCCTCTTTCCTTGGTTTCGCGGACCTGCTTCGGCCCGCGCCCTCCTCTTTTCTGAACGTTGTTCACTGAACGTTGTTCAGATTAGTGCCCGGACGCTCTGATTGCAACGGAGCAAAACCTTTCATCACACTTCCTCCACAGCCTCCATCCCCTAACGTTGACAGGGGCAAATACGTGTAGAATGCACCTGTTCAACGCAAACCGCACAATCAAGGAACACGATGCACGAAACCCATGACACATCCGGCCGCTCCGGCCATGCTGCAGACCAGAGCGGAACCGGCGAATCCTCTGCCGCGCTGAGCGCATCGGGCCGTCCGCTCCCCCGCCATTGGCTGGCCACCATCGCCGTGGTGTGGGCGGGCCAGGCCTTTTCCATCCTGACCAGCTACGCCGCCAGCTTCGCGGCCGTCTGGTACGTAACGGAGACAACCGGAAGCGCCCTTGCCCTGTCCGCCATGAGCATCTGCGCCTATCTGCCCATGGCCCTCTTAGCTCCCTTCGGAGGTGTGATCGCAGACCGCTTCAACCGCAAGGCGGTCATCATGCTCTCCGACCTTGCCTGCGGCATCGCATCGCTCGTACTGGGCGCACTCGTCTTGTTCGGGCAGGCTTCCCTTTTCGCCATCGTTGCCATGGTTGCCGTGCGCGCCGCATGCCAGGCGTTCCACAGTCCGGCCATGATGGCGGCCATGCCCATGCTGGTACCCGAAAAGCACCTGCTCCGCATCAACACGCTGGATATGATCCTGGTTAGCTCCGCAGGCATCATCACGCCCGCTATCGGCATCTTCCTCTATACCGTTTTCGGGTTCCACTCCGTCTTGTTCATTGATTTCTTCGGCGCACTGGCGGCTGTAGGCGCGCTTGCGTGCGTGAAGATTCCCTCCGTTGAGAGGGCAGGCGAAAAATCCCACGTGCTCACCGATATGAAGCAAGGCGTGACCGCACTTGGGCGCCATCGCGGGCTTGCAGCGCTCATCGGGTTCACGCTTCTGGCAACCGTGGCGTTCGGCCCCATGGGCGCGCTCTACCCGCTCATGACCTTCGACCACTTCGGAGGCGACGGCTACATGGCTGCCGTGGCTGAGGCACTGTACGCTGCAGGAATGCTTGTCGGTTCCATCTTGCTCATGATCTGGGGCGGAGGCAAAAAGCTTGCCCTGCTCATAGCCGCATCCATTGCAGCATTCGGAGTCACGGTGGCTGCGGCGGGCATGCTGCCACCTTCGGCATTCGTCATCTTCGCAATACTTTGCGCCATCATGGGATTCTCCGGCGCGCTGTTCAACAGCCCCATGATCACGTTGGTACAGCGTCACATACCCGAAGATACCATGGGGCGCGTATTGGGCTTCATCACTGCGGCCATGTCGCTGACCAGCCCCTTGGGCATCGCAATCGGCGGCGCCATTGCCGACGTTACCGGCGTCGCCTGGTTCTTTGCAGCCGATGGCATATTCTGCGCCTTGGTGGGAATTGTCATGTACCTGCCCGCATGCATCCGAAAACTGGATGCGCCCGAAAGCGAAAAGCTATCTGGCAACGGAATGCCGTCCACTCCGGAAAGGGAGCAAGCATGAGCCGTGCAGCAACCATCACCAAACAGCAGATCCTCGACGCAGCGTTCGATCTTGCCACAACCGAAGGGCTTGCAGCGCTCAACATCCGCAGTGCGGCCGAGCGATGCAATGTCTCCGTGGGGTCCATCTACAACTACTACCCCACCAAAGGCATGCTCATAGCCGATGTCGTGGCGAAGTTCTGGATGCAAGCGGTTCCCGCAGACATCATGCGCGCCCATCCGGGAGAAACCTTCCTGGAGTTCTATGTCCGCATTGCGCGCAGCCTGCGCGATGTGTTCGCCGAATTCGAAGAGAACTGGCTGGTCCAGCTTGCCTCGATAGACAAACGCAGTCTGCAGGCGGGCACGGAGCTTGAGCAGGCGTACTTCCAGCACATCCAAAACGGAATGCTGACGGTTCTTGAGGCGGACGGAGCCATCAACCACGAGGCCTTCGGCCCCGATATGACCCGTGAGCAGCTCTGCTCGCTTGCATGGGGGTCCATCATGATGTCGCTGCGCAACCCGGCCCTGGTCGACACGTTCGCTGCGCTGATGCGCCGCGCTCTCTACACGAAGTGATGCATCCCATGCCGGAATAAGGCGGCGCGTCGGATGCCAGACTCTGCGCACCGCCACGACCGTGCCCGAAGAGCGCCCAAGTTATGGAATCGAACGTCATATCGCGCACCTGAAACAAGCCCTGCACGCACCCGTGCAGGGCTTTCGGTATAATCGCCCCTATCTGCAAATTCACCCCGAGCGCTGAGCTGCGGCCGGCACATCAGGGCACATCGGACCATCCGCACGAAAGAAGGAGGACCGTCAATGGATCCCAACAAGCGTCCCGAAGACATGGAGCGCATCACCACGCCTGAACTCGCACAGGCATTCATCGACGAGCAGGTGGAAGCAATCCGCGCCCAGGTGGGCGACGGCAAGGTCTTGCTGGCGCTTTCCGGCGGCGTTGACTCGTCGGTCGTTGCCGCGCTGCTGATCAAGGCCATCGGCAAGCAGCTCATCTGCGTGCACGTGAACCACGGCCTCATGCGCAAGGGCGAATCCGAGCAGGTCGTCGACGTGTTCCGCAACCAGCTGGACGCCAACCTGGTGTATGTCGACGCCACCGACCGCTTCCTGGAGCTGCTCGACGGCGTTGAGGAGCCCGAAGCCAAGCGCAAGATCATCGGCGCCGAATTCATCCGCGTCTTCGAAGAGGAAGCACGCAAGGTCGGCGATGAAGTCAGCTTCCTGGCTCAGGGAACCATCTATCCCGACATCCTGGAGTCCGACGGCGTCAAAGCTCATCACAACGTGGGCGGCCTGCCCGACGACCTGCAGTTCGAGCTGTGCGAGCCCGTCCGCCTGCTGTACAAGGACGAAGTCCGCGTGATCGGCCGCGAGCTGGGTCTGCCCGATTCCATGGTTGACCGTCAGCCCTTCCCCGGCCCCGGCCTGGGTGTGCGCTGCCTGGGCGCCATCAC
>CAUWJA010000010.1:0-15967 GCA_963558905.1 uncultured Eggerthellaceae bacterium | reverse complement strand
AAAAAGCGCCTGACCTGCGGTTTTCCCGCAAGCCAGGCGCCGGTGAATGTGGTGGAGGCGCGGAGAATCGAACTCCGGTCCATACCAGCTTCCCCCCAAGGCACTACAAGCTTAGTCTGCGTATGGTCTCGGATCGGCCCGCCCGCAGACGGGCGAGCCTTCACCATGCCGGTTCTATCTTAGCGTACGGGCATACCGCCCACGTACCGTACGAGCGTTCCCCTGAATGGCGCCGCCCCAGATCGGGGAAAATCCGGGCTTGGCGTCGCTGACTAATTAAGCAGCGAGAGCATAGTTTTTGTTGCCAATTAACTTGACGGTACCCCTGTTTAACGTGGCGAGGAGACCACGGCCTGCTCCTCAGTTCGAAACTGCCATGTCGAAACCAGTCGCCCCCGAATAGCATCGCGAATGACTGTCCACCATGCGCTATACATTTTTCAAGCTCCCTTGCTCCTCACGGAAGATTACCCATTATACTTGAGCACATGAAAAAATCCAGCACACATACGTCGTTCAACCGAAGCCGGCCCATAGTCGACGTTGCCGCGCATGACAACTCCCCCATCGGCATCTTCGATTCCGGATACGGCGGATTGACCGTAGCCCGAGAAATCGCCAAGCTCCTTCCGAATGAAACGATCTACTACTTCGGAGACACCGCACGCTGCCCTTACGGGCCGCGTCCCCTCGAGGAAGTGGACGGCTTCGTCCAGCAGATCTGCTCCTGGCTCATCCGCAACAACGGCGTGAAGATGCTGGTCATCGCCTGCAACACCGCCACGGCAGCCGGCCTCGAGCACGCGCAGCGCGCATTCGACGTACCGGTTCTCGGCGCAGTCGAGCCGGGCGCCAGAGCTGCATCGCGCGTAACGCTCAACCGCAAGGTAGGCGTCATCGCGACCAAAGCGACCGTCGAATCGGGCATCTATTCCAGAGCCATCCGCAACATCGATGCGGGAATCACGGTATTCTCCACGGCAACGCCCCGGTTCGTCGAAATCGTCGAACAGGGCCTTCGCATGTCCAAGGGGCCCATAGAAGACCTCACGAGCCAAGCATCCAAAGTCTACGTCCGGCCGGCATTCCAGGAAATCGCCCAGGATTACCTCGATCCGCTGCGCCGATGCGAAATCGACACCCTTGTTCTGGGCTGTACCCACTTCCCCATGCTCAAGGCACTCATAGGAAGCGTGGTCGGCCACAACGTGAGGCTGGTTTCATCGGCAGAAGAACTTGCAAAGGATGTGGCCGCAACGCTCGGTATGCGGGGCCAGCTGGCCGCCCCGGGCAATCGGGCCGACCACCGCTTCTTCACCTCATCCAACCAGCTCGAAGAATTCCAGGCATTCGGCTCCCGGGTCTTCGGCAAGCCCCTGCCCATCCCGCAGCATATCCTGCTGCCTTGACAAAGTCCGCAGTCTGCAAACCCGCCGCATGATCGGCGGCGCCAAGCGGCGCCATTCGACCCCGGGGCGCATGAATCGCGCCGCCGTAACGAAAGGAGACCCCCGTGTTCGCCACACGCATCGACAATCGTAAAGACCGCCAGATAAGACCGGTGACCATAGAGCGCGGCATCATGAAGCATGCAGCAGGTTCAGCGCTGATCAGGTTCGGCGACACCCATGTGTTGTGCAGCGCCACCATAGAGGAGAAAGTGGGCGGATGGCGCAAGGGCAGCGGACTCGGATGGGTGACCGCCGAATACGCCATGCTTCCCGCATCGACGGCAAAACGCACGCCGCGCGAGACCAATGGCCGCAAAGGCCGCAGCCAGGAAATCGAGCGCCTCATCGGCCGCAGCCTCCGCAATGTTTGCGACATGGGCGCAATGGGCGGCGAGGTAACATTGACGGTAGACTGCGATGTCCTGCAAGCCGACGGCGGCACCAGAACAGCAGCCATCACGGGAGCATGGATAGCCGCCTATGATGCGTTCGAGATGTGGCGCAAAGCCGGGAAAATCAAATGCAACCCTCTGTTCGGCCAAGTCGCAGCCATAAGCGTGGGAAAAGTATCGGGACGCCTCATGCTCGACCTCGACTACCGGGAAGATTCCCGAGCCGAAGTGGACATGAACGTCGTCATGAACGGCAGAGGCGAATTCGTCGAACTGCAGGGTACCGGCGAACAATCGCCCTTCTCCCGCAGCCAACTCGCCGATATGCTCGACATGGCGGCCGACGGGATCGAAGAGCTTTTGGCTCTCCAGAAAGCCGCACTTGCATCCGACGCCCCCGTAAGCAACCGCAAGCCCACCCATACCGCCCGTCAAAGATAAGAGGACCCCATGAAGAAGGTAATCATAGCAACCAACAACGCCCACAAAGTCGAAGAGATCAGAACGGCCCTGGATTTCGAGGGCTGGGAGTTCCTCACTTTGGCCGACGTGGCGCCCTATCCGGAACCCGAAGAGGACGCGGACACATTTGCAGGAAACGCCCTGATCAAAGCCATGGCCGCCCATAACGCCTGCGGATTTGCCGCCCTTGCCGACGATTCAGGCCTGGAGGTGGACGCGCTCGACGGCAGACCGGGCGTCTATTCCGCCCGCTACGCAGGAGAGCACGGCAACGACGATGCGAACAACGCAAAGGTACTCGCCGAACTTGAAGGAACCGCAGACGAGCAACGCAGTGCGCGGTTCGTCTGCGCGCTGGCGTTCGTCGACGACGACGGTTCGGTGACTACGGCCCATGGCACCATCGAGGGTCGCATCGCACATGGCCTCTCCGGTGAAGGCGGCTTCGGATACGACCCCATGTTCCTGCCCGAGGAATTCGGTTTCACGAAATCGCTGGCAGAAGTAAGCCAGGCGGAGAAAAACGCGATCAGTCACAGGGGCAATGCGCTTCGCGCGCTCAAGAGCGCCCTGAACCCCGGCCTCTGATTCCTGCTGCCCCATGCATGCAGGGTCTGTGGCTCGATGAAGTGCAGTTTCGACGGACATAAGGGGAATTTCCCTCTATGTTCCGCTATAATAGCCTACGCGTTTGTGCCCCTGTGGCTCAATGGATAGAGCACCGGACTTCTAATCCGATGGTTGTGGGTTCGAATCCCGCCAGGGGCACCAAAGAGAATTCGCAAACTTTCATATTGTTTTCACTCACTTCAGCATCATTTTTGCTATAATAATCAACCGCTGCTGAAGCAAGGACAACGGGACGTGGCGCAGTTTGGTAGCGCGCTTGCTTTGGGAGCAAGATGTCGCAGGTTCGAATCCTGTCGTCCCGACCATGCGGGTGTGGTTCAATGGTAGAACTTCAGCCTTCCAAGCTGATAACGCGGGTTCGATTCCCGTCACCCGCTCCATACGAGAGCAAAGCCCGGTACGCCGGGCTTTTTCATTTCCCACACTCCCCCTCGCCCTTCGCACCGAACGAGTGCAACTGCATCGTCTACCCTGGTAAACGGCATATAACCTCGGGTTGATGCGCTGATTCCGAAGAAAAGAGGCGGAAGCACAATGCCCCGCCTCTTCTTTCACATATGGCACGATGCCGCGCGATTGCCCCTAGCAGTCTCAAACGCTAGCGCAGGATCTCCTTGATGCCCAAGCCCGTGACGATATCGTCCATGGCCTCCTTGAGCTCTTTGGCTGCCGCAGAGGTTTCACGGGCCAAATCCACGCTGTTCTTGACGCCTTTCTTGATATCGCCCTGCGTGACATCCTTGAACAGCACCTTGCTATCAGGATCGACAGGCTCTTCAACCTCATCCGCCGGACAGTAATCGTAATGCTCGCAATTATCGCAGTCGCCGTCACAGCCTTCGGCGTAATACAGTTCCGCAGCCTCGAAGCGCGCATATTCCTCTTCGGACAAAGGCTCGTCATCCTCTGCATCGGGATCGGTCCATACGTCAGCGGCCTCGCCCTCGGCGGAGCTGTCCCCTTCCGGTTCTTCGGGCTCGTCGGGGCACACATCGTAATACTCGCAGGTTTCACATTCGCCATCGCACTCATTGGCGTAATACTCATCGAAACCGGCCTGAAGCTCCTCGAGGGTCTTCTTGCGTTTGGGAACAGCATCTTTGACGGTCTTCAGCGTATGCTTCACGTTCTCGACGTAATCGGGATCCTCGATAGCCTTCTTCGTGACCCTGCTGGCCACGCGGCCCACCTTTTTGATCATGCGAAATGCCATTGCTCAACCTTCCTGCTGGCGAATTGCCGAAAGCGCCTTGTCATTGCGTCAGCGCAAACGTTCCTTGAGGGCGCGCTCCACTTCGCGCTTCGAATCCCGAGCCGCCATGGATTGGCGCTTGTCATAGAGCTTCTTGCCGCGCGCAACGGCCAATTCCAGTTTGACCAGGCCGTTATCCGCAAAATAGGCGTTCAGTGGAACGAGGGCCATCCCCTTTTCGCGGATCTGCTCCTCAAGATAGCGAATCTGATTGCGATGCAGCAGCAGCTTGCGCTTGCGGTCAGGATCGGGATTGGCTATGTTGCCATGCGAGTACGGGGCGATATGCAGGCCATGCAGCCATACTTCCCCATGGCGGATCAGCGCAAAGCAGTCAGTGAGCTGGCAGTTATTCTCACGCAGCGAGCATACCTCGGTTCCGGACAGCACGATTCCAACCTCGAACGTCTCGAGGATCTCGTACTCATGGAATGCCTTGCGATTCTTCGCTATCTGCTTGCGTTCACGCGCCATACGGCCGACCAACCTTTCACTCGCAGATTCACGATTCTAGCAAAGCGGACAGAGCATGCCAAGACGAAGCTAGAGACGTTTGCCCACGAGTTGGAAGTCGGCACGATGCTCATACGGGCGCACATCTTTGACCCGGATGCGCACCTTCTTGCCGAGGCGGTATTTGACGCGCGTCTCCGAACCCGTAAGCTGATGCCGCACGGGGTCGAGCATGTAGTAGTCGTGCGCGCCGCGCACGGAGACGAAGCCTTCAGCCGTATTTTCGAGACGAACATAGAACCCCGAGGTCGAAACGCCGGAAATGATCCCATCGAACTCCTCCCCGATACGCTGGCTCAGAAGCTCGAGAAGCTTGAGCTCCTGGGAATCGCGCGCGGCCGATTCGGCCGTACGCTCGGCTTTGGAGGCGTACTCGGCGATCCAAGACAGCGAATCCGCCTGCGCACCGAAGGTACCGTCGCGCCCGGAAAGCATCATTTTGAGCATACGGTGGACCATAAGGTCGGGATAACGCCTGATCGGACTCGTGAAATGGGTGTACGCATCGCTGGCCAGACCGAAATGGGGATCGCAGACGCTGCGATATACGGCGCGCTTCATGCAGCGCAGGACAAGCGACGAGACCAGGTACTCCTCGGGCCTGCCCTCCGCAGCGCGTAAAACCGCCTGTATGGCCTTGGGTGCACCGGCCGAGAAGGCTGCCGCCGAAACGGTATCCGTGTAGCCGAATTCCTGCAGAAGGGGGACAAGGGCACCCAGTTCATCAGAATCAGGAATGTCATGCGCGCGATAGATCGATGGGAATCTCGCATCCCTCAGCAAACGGGCAACAGCCTCGTTGGCGGCGATCATGGCCTCCTCGACAAGCGCCGTCGCATCGCTGCGCGTACGCAGGCGCACATCGACGGGCGACCCCTTGGCATCCAGCACCACCTTGGCTTCGACGCTGTCGAAATCCAGCCCTCCCCGGGCATAGCGGCCGGCATGGAGCGCACGTGCCAACGCATCCAGTTCGCGAACAGCCGCCAGAACGGCGTCCGCTGTTTCAGAATCCGCCGCCAGCGAGCGCTGAGCCCACGGCTGCCCGTCAAGCGCAGCCTGGACCTGATCGTAAGAAAGCCGTGAGCGCGACCTGATCACAGCGCAGTAGGCATCCGTGCGCACAACGCGCAGCGCACGGTCGAAATAGATATCAACGGTCATGGTGCGGCGGTCCTCATCCGGGCGCAGCGAGCAGACGTCGTTGGAGAGGATTTCCGGCAACATGGGAATCACCCTATCGACAAGGTACACGCTCGTAGCCCTGCGGCGCGCATCGAGATCCACAGAAGAGTTCCACGGAACATAATGGGAGACATCCGCGATATGCACGCCCAAACGGATGGTGCCGTCATCAAGACGGGAAAACGAAAGCGCATCATCGAAGTCGCGCGCATCGATGGGGTCTATCGTGAAGACAAGGCGCCCGCGCAGATCGCGGTAGCCCTCAGAGTCTATGGCGTGCTCTGCTTCCACTTTCGCATCAGCAACATCCGCCAGCGCCGCCTCGGTGAAACGGGTTTCGAGCTTGTGACGCGCGATGACCAGCGATACATCTATCCCCGCGTCGCCCTCATGGCCCAACACTTCCTCCACAGTGCCGCAGGCAGGCTCGCGCTTATTCGGATACGATTCGATGCGGACCCGGACGATATCCCCATCGCGGACATGGGGAGCATCGGCTCGCACGGTGAATATGTCGTGATGGATGCGGGGGTCTTCGGGTACGACCACCCCGAACGGCTCGGCGACCTCATACCGGCCGACCAGGGTCTCATGGGCGCGCACGGCAATGGACACCACCCTTGCCATGCGGCGATCGGCGGCGGCGACACGGGAGCTTCCGCGCGAAGCCCGATCCGTCGACGCCATGGGTACGATCTCCACGGTGTCGCCATCGAAGGCGTCCGCAGTCTTGGATGCGGGAATGAAGAATTCGCCTTCGGCAGTTTGCACGAAGGCGTAACCCGCAGATGTAACTTTGATGATGCCGCGGGGATTGACGCGCGGCGTACGGCGCGTCTTGGCCCTGCCGGAGCGGTGACGAGGCATATCAGGAACGGTCCTGGGTCAGGGACGCTGCGGTCTCAACGGCAACGGCCTTCTGGTTGTCAACGTCGGTCTTGTCATTGGCGACAGTCACATTCGGCACCACACCCACACCGTCGATGGAATAGCCGCTGGGAGATTTGTACCGGGCGACGGTATAGCGCAGGGCGCCGCCGAACGACAGAGGAGTGGTTACCTGGACGGATCCACGGCCGAGCGTGGTGGTGCCAACGACCGTGGCGCGATTGGTGTCACGCAGCGCGGCGGCGATGACCTCGGCAGAGCCGGCGGTGTTTTCGTTGACGAGGACGACGACGGGGGCTTCGGTGGCCAATTCGCCCGTAGCCTGCTTCGTAGTCGTAGAGTCCTTGGTGTCGATCTCAACGATGACACCGCTTTTGACGAACAGCGATGCAACACCGACAGCTTCGGTAAGGTATCCGCCGGCGTTGTCCCGGATGTCGAAAACGAACGAAGTGGCACCCTGGGAGGACAGCTGCTCGATAGCCTTTCGTACCAGGTCATCGGAATCCTGTGTTATCTGACGCAGCCGAACATACCCGACATCTTCCACAAGCTCGACCGAGACGTTGGCCTCCACGGCCTCTGCACGGGTAAGCGTGGTCGTGAACTCCTCCCCGCCTTCGGAATCAAGGCTGGCCGGTCGGCGCCACGTGACCACGACGGTGGTGCCCGCTTCGCCGCTGACGGCATTGATCACCTCAACCGCACTCCAGTCCTGGCTGCGATCTCCATCGATGGCGACGACGAAGTCGCCGGAGCGCACCCCGGCATCGCTGGCCGACGACCCTTCGAAGATATCGAGCGCATATGCCTTTCCGTTGTATTCGGAGAAATACACGCCGACACCCGGATACTGCACGGAGTTGGCATCGACGTACTCGCTGTAGCG
The DNA here is from genome assembly GCA_963558905.1 of uncultured Eggerthellaceae bacterium. Lineage (GTDB taxonomy): Bacteria > Actinomycetota > Coriobacteriia > Coriobacteriales > Eggerthellaceae > Slackia. Next base: position 8,305 of record CAUWJA010000010.1, on the reverse strand, counting down.
CTGGGCATCAAAATACCGGGCATATTTGTCGTCGGTGCTTGCGAGGAACGCGTTTATGGCCTCGGTTGTCGACGTATTCGCATCATACGTGTCGATGCTGTTGCCGAGCAGCGCCTCCACTTCATTGAGGCGCGATGAGACGACGACTGAATCGGGATCGACCGCAGAAGGGTCGGCCGTCTCAGTCGAATCGACGCCGAACCCCTCCATAAGGGCATGGTTGCCGCGCACGAGGAACCCGGCACCGAACAGCGCCACTGCGATGATTGCAGCAGTCAGGAACCTGAGATGCTTGAGGTTATGCGCATTGACATCGCTTTGCTTGCGGGCACGATGCCTCATGGAGGGTTTCATTGCAAACAACCGCCGATCAGGTTAGACCTTCAGGTAGCGGCGCATTGCGAAGAACGCGCCGATGGCGCCGATGACCAGACCCGCCACCATGAGAACGATGTAGATCTGGAAATACAGGCCGGACGCCAGGTCAACAGGGAGCCATGGCAATGCGGAAGCCACGTTGGGCAAGGCGAAACGGCGGATCGCTTCGAGGGAAAGCACAGCAAGGCCTGCGCCGATGATGGCATGGAGCGCGCTTTCCATCAGGAAGGGCCCGCGGATGAAGCCGTTCGACGCGCCGACGAGGCGCATGATGGCAATCTCTTTGCGACGCGCGAGAATGGCCAGGCGGATGGTGTTGTTGATGAACACCAGCGCGATGAAGACCAGCAGCGCGATGAGGGCGATGCCGATGTAGCGGATGTAATTCGTCAGGCTGAACAGCTTGTCGACAGTCGATTGCCCGTACTTGAGGCTATCCGAAGGGTCATCCGGATTGTCGCAGATCTGGAGGAAGGTGGAATCCGCCTGGATCTGATCGGCGATGACCTCCACCTCCTGGGCCTCCGAAAGCTGAACCAGAATGGAGGCAGGCAGAGGATTGACCCCGTCGAGCTGGTCGACGATATCGGGATTCGACACCATCGAGTTCCGGAAATTCTCAAGAGCCTCTTCCTTGGTGGTGAAATCGACGGACTGGACGCCATCCATGCCGGAAATCTTCGACATGAGGGAGTCGATGTTTTCCTGAGACGCCTCGTCGGCCACATACACCGTAATCGACACCTTGTCCTCGATGGAGGAGACGATGTTGTTCACCACGGCGCCGCACACCAGGAACACGCCTATGATCAAAAGCGACAGGAAGATGGTGATGATGGAACCCAGCGTGGTGCCGAGATTCCGGGTGAATCCGGTGAGGGATTCCTTGAAGAAATAGAACAGACTAGACATCGAAGCCGTACACCCCCCTGCCCTGGTCACGCGTCAACTGACCGTTGTCAAGGGCGATAACGCGCCGACGCATGTTGTCGACCATTTCACGGTCGTGCGTGGCAACCAGCACCGTGGTGCCGGTCCGATTGATTCGTTCGAGAAGATCCATGATGCCGCGGGAAGTCTGCGGATCCAGATTGCCGGTCGGCTCGTCGCAGACCAGAAGCGGAGGCCTGTTGACGATCGCGCGTGCAATGGACACACGCTGCTGCTCGCCGCCGGAAAGCTGATCGGGACGCTTGTTGAGCTTGTCCTGCAGTCCCACAAGGCGCAAAACCTCAGGAACCTGCGTTCGGATGACATGGCGGCTCTTGCCTATAACCTCGAGCGCAAAAGCAACGTTTTCGAACACGGTCTTGTTGGGAAGCAGCTTGAAGTCCTGGAAGACGCAGCCGATGTTGCGGCGAAGGTATGGCACGCGCCAATTCCGCATGGTCGTCAGATCTTCATCGGCAATGAGGATTTTGCCGTCAGTGGGCTTGATCTCGCGCGTGATCAACTTGATGAGCGTGGATTTGCCCGAGCCGGAATGGCCGACCAGGAAGACGAATTCACCTGCATAGATATCCAGGGAGACGTCATGGAGGCTGGGTCGATTCGGCTGGGCGGGATAGATTTTGGTCACATGGTCGAACGTGATGACGGGCGACCCCTTGGGCCGCTGAACCTCATCAGGCTCCAATGTGGGAAGAGACTGGGAAAGGTCGGGGTTGGCAGGCGCACCGGCGCGAGAATGCGCTGCGCGACGGCGCGAAGCCGTTGCGGCGACCATGCCTGTCGTGGATTCCGCCGAAGAGGCGGTACGCGCAGCGGGCATGGCTCCCGTACGCGCAGCGGATGCGGAACGTGCTTGATTCTGACTGCGGCGCGCTAGGGGCACCGTAGGTTTCGTAGGCGTATCGCCATCCGATTCGACGCCGGCATGCCTGCCCTGTCGCGAAAGAGGCACCGTCGGTACCGATTCGGGCGCACGGGCGGCTCGACGCTGCACATCATTGGTGTTCGTCACAGACTGCTCCGTTCATTGATCGATTACTGGACATGGCCATTTTACAAGACCGCCCTGCATATGGCAGGCCGGACACAGAAAGTTCACGCAGGCCAACAGATGGGCAGATATCGAAAACCCCGCACCATAGCGCAGGTACGGGGTTCGGATAGAATCGCACGAATCGTTCGCGGAGCTATTTTCTGGCGATGGCCTTCAAGGCGGCCTGCGCAATGGAGGGGGCATCCAAGCCGAATTTCTCAACAAGTTCATCGGGTTCGCCGGATGTGCCGAACGTATCCCGCATGCCTACGCGCTCCAGGGGGTGCGGATCGGTCTCGCACAGCAGCTCCGCAACAGCGCCGCCCAAGCCCCCGATGACGGAATGCTCCTCGCACGTGACGGCGCAACCGGTCTTGGATACAGACGCCAGGATTCCTTCGGCGTCGAGCGGCTTGATGCTGTACGCATCGATGACCTCGGCGGAAACGCCCTGTCCGGCAAGGATCTCCGCAGCCTTCATGGCCTGATCGACTTCGATTCCGCATGCGATGAGCGAAACATCGGATCCCTCGCGAACCACCTTGGAGCCGCCCAGCTCGAGCTCGCATCCAACTTCGTAGATGCACGGCACGGAAGCGCGTCCCAGACGGATGTACACAGGACCGTCGGTGGCGGCGGCAAGGCGGATGGCGGCTTTGGCGGCCGCATAATCGGCAGGAACGATGACACGCATGTTGGGCAGAACGCGCATGAGGGCGATATCCTCGACCATCTGATGGCTTCCGCCGTCGGGGCCGACCGTAACACCGGAATGCGTGGGTGCGATCTTCACATTGAGATTGGAGTAGCACACGGTGTTGCGGATCTGGTCGTAAACGCGACCGGTTCCGAATACGGCAAATGACCCGGTGAACGCCACACGGCCCGTCAAGGACAACCCGGCAGCGACATCGATCATATTCTGCTCTGCGATGCCCACGTTGACCAGTCGGTCGGGATGGGCCTCGCCGAGCTTCTTGGTCGTAGTCGAGCCGGAAAGGTCCGCATCCACGGCCACGACATCGACGCCCTCGGCAACGAGCTCGACAAGGGTCTCGCCGAAGGCAGCGCGGGTCGCTTTCTTAGGTGCCGACCCAGCGGCTTGGATCGCATTAGCCATTGACGGCCTCCTTTTCAACGGTGTTTCCATGCATGGTCAGCTCCGCGATGGCGGCTTCGGTCTCTTCGGCGTTGGGGGCCTTGCCGTGCCAGCCGGCCTTATCCTCCATGAAGCTCACGCCCTTGCCCTTGACGGTTTCAGCGATGATGGCGCGGGGACGGTCGCCATCGGCGTCGCGAGCCGACTCAAGCGTGGCGATGACGGATTCAAGATCATTGCCATCGCACACGAAAACCTGCCAGCCGAAAGCACGGAACTTATCTCCCAGGTCCTCCGGGGAGCAGACATCGGACACATTGCCATCGATCTGCAGATGGTTATGGTCGACGATGGCGACAAGGTTGGACAACCTGCGATGCGCCGCGAACATGGCGGCCTCCCATAGCTGGCCTTCCTGGCTTTCGCCATCTCCCATGAGGGTGAACACCCGGGATGAGGAGCCGCTCATCTTCAAGCCCAGGGCAATACCGGACGCGATGGACAGGCCCTGTCCCAAAGAGCCGGTGGAAACCTCGACACCGGGAAGCTTCCTGCAATCGGGATGCCCCTGCAGCCTGCTGCCCAGCTTGCGAAGCGTGGACAGCTCCTCGACGGGGAAGTATCCGGACTCCGCCAGAGCCGCATACAAGACAGGGGCCGCGTGTCCCTTTGAAAGGACGAAGCGATCGCGGTCGGCGGCATCGGGATCCGCGGGATCATGGCGCATCACGCCTCCGAAATAGAGCGCGCACATGATCTCAACGGCGGAAAGCGACCCGCCGGGATGCCCGCTTCCCGCAGCAGACACCATCGAGACGATGTCGACGCGGAGGTCGTTGGCCTTCGATTTCAAAGCTTCGAGATCCACTGTTATCCTTCCTCATCGGATGAATCATGCGCACCGGGTTGCCGATGCGCCCCTATCTGCACGCGTTCCTACTGGGAAACGCGCCATTTGTGGTAGCCGACGACGAACTCGTCTATGTCGCCGTCGAGAACGGAATCGACGTTACCGGTTTCGATTTTACTACGAAGGTCTTTCACAAGCTGGTAAGGATACAAGACGTAATTACGGATCTGCGCGCCGAAGCTGTTCTCCATGCGCTCCCCGCGCAAAGCAGCGAGCTCCTCTTCCCTCTTCCGGGCTTCGAGCTCATAGAGTTTGGCACGCAGGACCCGGAATGCCGCCTCCTTGTTCTGCAGCTGGCTCTTCTCATTCTGGCAGGTGACCACGATGCCCGTGGGCGCATGCGTGAGCCGGACGGCGGAGTCGGTGGTGTTGACGCACTGGCCGCCTGGGCCGCTTGAGCGGTAGACGTCGACACGGACATCCGCAGGGTTGATCTCGATCTCGATCGTATCGTCGACCACGGGCAGAACCTCGACGCTGGCGAAAGTGGTCTGGCGGCGCTTCTTGTCATCTGTAGGAGAGATGCGGACAAGGCGATGGACGCCGTTTTCGCTACGGAGCATACCGTAGGCGTTCTTGCCTTCGATCTGGATGGATGCCTTGTCCAATCCGATGCCCTCGCCGGGCACCACGTCAAGGACCTTCACCTTCCAGCCCTTCTTCTCCCCGTAGCGGACGTACATGCGATACAGCATCTCGGTCCAATCCTGAGCCTCGAGACCGCCCTGGCCGGGATTGATGGTGAGGATGGCATCGCTATGGTCGATCGGCTCCGAAAACCAGGATTCGACCTCGAGCTTATCGAGCATCGCCGCGAGACGGACGCAGACATCGTCGCGCTCGGCGGCGAAGACCTCGTCCTCGCCTGCCAGCTCGTCGGCGGTTTCACCCTCCGCGAGCATGGCGCAGGCATCGTCGAAGGAATTGAGCGTCTCCCTCACATCGCTTGCCTGCCGCGACACGGCCTGTGCCGTGGCGGGGTCATCCCAGAATCCAGGTTGCGAGGTCTGACGGTCGAGATCGGCCAAAAGCGCGACATTCTCTTCGATATGCAGGTAGGCGCGCGCTGCATCGATGCGATCGCGCAACGCGCTCAAAGATGGAATAGATTCATCTGCCATTCGGTATGTTCCCTATCATCGGTCATGCGCCTACATGTTGGCGCCGTGGCACTTCTTGAACTTTTTGCCGCTTCCGCACGGGCAAGGATCGTTTCGTCCGACATTCGCGTACGGGTCGTTTTCATCTTTGCGGATGGTCTGGACCTTCGCGGGGGCGGCGGGCTTCGGGGCGGCGGGCACACCCTGGGCAGCCGCACGAGCGGCCTGCGTACGAGCAGCCACTCCCATAGAAGACCCTTCGAGCGCCGCCTCGGGCGAAGAGTAGCTCACTTTGCCGGAAAGCAATGACGCCGGCTGAGACGCATCCTCTTCCTTCGGGGCGATCTGAAGGCGAAGCAGCGTGCGCAGGAAATCCTCGTACATCGCAGCAGTCATGGCCGCGAATGCCTGATGGGCCTCCTCGCGGTATTCGGTCAAAGGATCGCGCTGGCCGATTGCGCGCAACCCGATGCCGGTTTTCAGATAATCCATATCCTGGAGATGGGCCATCCAGCGCGCATCGATGATGCGGAGCATGACCTGGGACTCGAGGTTGCGCATGGCATCATGGCCGATCACGTCCTCCTTGGCACGGCAAAGGCCCATGAGATGCTCGGTCGCAAGGTCGATGAGAACCTCGGGGTCATCGTCGTGGTCGACGGATGCAGCATCGAATCCCCGCTGACCGGCCATGTCGGCCATCCAGGAATTGACCGCCTTGATATCCCAGTCATCGCTGGGAGTGCGCTCGGGGCAGCTTTCGCGCACGACGGATTCCACCGCATCCCGCACAATGCGCTCGAAACGCTCGGACAGATCCTTGCCATCGAGAATCGCATTGCGCTCGGCATAGATGGCCGTGCGCTGCATGTTCATGACATCATCGTACTCGAGAACATTCTTTCGGGCTGCGAAATGCATGCCCTCGACCTGGCGCTGGGCGCTTTCGATGGCTTTCGAGACCATCGACGCCTGGATGGGCATGTCATCGGGCATGTCGGTTTTCTCCATCATGCCTGCGATCTTGTCCATGCGATTGCCGCCGAACAGACGCATCAGATCGTCTTCGAGCGAGAGGTAGAACTGCGTGAGGCCGGGATCGCCCTGACGGCCGGCACGGCCGCGCAGCTGGTTGTCGATACGGCGGGATTCATGGCGTTCGGTGCCGATGACGGCAAGGCCGCCTGCATCGAGCACGCGCTTCTGCTCGCGAGAGCAGATTTCCCGAGCCTGGGACAAAGCCCTTTGGCGTTCTTCGGCCGGCGCCGGGACAAGAGCGCCCTCCCCGACTTCGGCGCCGAACTCAAGGTCGGGATCGAAACCGCGGTCACGCAGGATATCGTCGGCAAGGACATCGGGGTTGCCGCCGAGCAGGATGTCAGTACCGCGGCCTGCCATGTTGGTGGCGATGGTGACCGCTCCCACACGGCCCGCCTGGGCGACGATATGGGCCTCGCGCTCATGGTTCTTCGCATTGAGGGTCTGATGGGGTATGCCGCGCTTATCGAGAAGACGCGACAGGCGTTCAGAGCTCTCGATGGAGACGGTGCCGACAAGGCAGGGTTGACCGGATTCGTGGCGCTGCGCCACATCATCGGCAACAGCGTTGAATTTCGCATCGATGGTACGGTAGACCAGGTCGTTCTCATCGATACGGGCGACAGGCTTGTTCGGCGGGATCGCGACGACGGGGAGATTGTAGATCTGACGGAATTCGGCATCCTCTGTCATGGCGGTGCCCGTCATGCCCGACAGCTTTTCATAAAGCCTGAAGTAATTCTGCAGGGTGATGGTAGCGAGCGTCTGGTTCTCTTCGCGGATGGCCACATGCTCTTTGGCCTCAAGGGCCTGATGGAGGCCTTCGGAATAGCGGCGGCCCTCCATGATGCGGCCCGTGAACTCATCGACGATCTTCACTTCGCCGTTGACGACCACGTAATCGACATCGCGATGGAACAGGAACTGGGCCTTAAGTGCCTGCTGCAGATGGTTTGCCAGCTGAGCCGATGGGTCGGCATAGATGTTCTCGATGCCGAGCTGGGACTCGATCTTCGCCAAACCGACTTCGGTGGCGACGATGGTGCGCTTCGCCTCATCCATGTCGAAATCGACATCGCGCACCAGGCCGACCATCGCGCGGGCGAACTTCTTGTACGTCTCCGCCGCCTTCATGCCGGCACCGGAAATGATGAGGGGGGTGCGCGCCTCATCGATGAGGATGGAGTCGACCTCGTCGACGATGGCGAACCAGTGGTCCCGCTGAACCCGCAGCGATGCACGCGTGACCATGTTGTCACGCAGGTAATCGAAGCCGAACTCGGAATTGGTCCCGTACGTCACGTCGGCCTTGTATGCAGGGATCTTCGCTTCGGGGCGCATGCCATTCTGGATAAGACCGACCTCCATGCCCAGGAAGCGGTAGATGCGGCCCATCCACTCGCTGTCGCGTCGCGCAAGGTAATCGTTCACCGTGACGATATGGACATTCTTGCCGGTCAATGCGTTGAGATATCCGGCCAATGTGGAGACAAGCGTTTTGCCTTCGCCTGTCTTCATCTCGGCTATCTGGCCGTCATGCAGCGCCATGCCGCCGATGAGCTGCACATCGAAATGGCGCATGCCCAGCGTGCGAACGCCTGCTTCGCGCACCGTGGCGAACGCCTCGGGCAGCAAGCTGTCGAGGGATTCCCCGTCGGCATAGCGCTGCTTGTATTCCTGCGTCAGCGATGCCAGCTCCGCATCCGACCGCTCCTGTATGCGCGGCTCGAGCGCATTGATCTTCTCGACGACGGCCTGGTAGTTCTTAAGCTGGCGGCCTTCGCCCATCGTGAGCA
>CAUWJA010000009.1:0-16055 GCA_963558905.1 uncultured Eggerthellaceae bacterium | reverse complement strand
GCGGACACGGGGTCCAGCCGCGAAACGGGTGACAGCCGCTAAGCCAGAAGCGCAGCCACCTTGCCGAGCAGCGGCTCGAAGGAAACGCCGCGGTTGCGGAAATCGGGCTGCTGGGCGGATACGATCATCGCATCGTGGGTCAAGTCGCCCGCAAACGCAACGGCGTCCACCGTGGAGCGGCCGGCCATGACGGCGGCCAGCAGCGCGCTGCAGTACAAATCTCCCGTGCCATGCAGCATGTACGGCAGATACTCATTGCTGACCTGGTGCAATGCCACACCTTCGCCTTTGACGAAATTGCGGATCACGCCATCGCCGCGCTGGATGCCCTTGAGCACCACGGTCTTGGCGCCCGTGGCCAGCAGCGCATCCACCAGGCGCTCAGCCTCTTCGTCCGAAATGTCGGCACCCGCCCATTCATCGCCGATGGGCTCGCCCAAGATGATGGCGGCCTCGGTCAGGTTAGGCGTGAGGATATCCGCGTCGGCGGCAAGCTCGGCCATGGCGCGGCACAGCTCGGGCGTGTAGGTGGGATACACCTTGCCGTGGTCGGCCATCACAGGGTCCACCACGCGCAGCGCGGAAGGGTAGGTCTCGTAGATGCCGCGGATGATATCGACCTGCTCGGCCGACCCCAGAAAACCGGAATACACCGCGTCGATCTCCACGCCGATGCCCTTCCATGCGTCCAGATAGTCGCCCAGGATCTCGGTGGTGTCATGCATATACCAGCCGGGAAACGCCGTGTGACTGGAGAAAAGACCCGTGGGAACAGGGCATACGTCGCAGCCTGCCGCAGACAGGACGGGGATTGCCACGCCCAGGGAGCATTTGCCGTAACCGCACAGATCGTGCACGGCGGCAATGCGGGGAATGTAGGACCCCTGGCGCTCATAGAGCATAGGGGTGCAGCCGGCGCAGGCAGCCTGCTCGGCAGCGGAGGAGGAATCGATTGCGGAATCGGAGCACGCTGCAGAAACGGTGCAGACTTCGGTCTTATCGGAACTCATAGGACATCCCTTCTATTCGCTTAGATATCGGACGGCATAACGGGCGGCCACCATGGCCCCCTTGACCAGCACGCTTTCGTCGACGGTGAAATAACAGCTGTGCTGAGGATGCACGGCTCCGCAGTCCTCGTTGCGGCATCCCACAAAAACGAAAACGCCGGGAATCAGATGCAGGTACTCGGAGAAATCTTCGCCCGACATGGTGCCGTCATAGAAAGCGACCGCCTCTTCGCCGAGCATCTCGACCACGGATTTGCGGGCCCTCTCCGCGCAGACGGGATCGTTCGCCAAGCCGTCATTACCCTCCTCGTAGGTGAGGCGCGCTTTCGCACCCAGGGCATTCGCGGCCCGTTCGACGATGCGCTCCATGCGGGCCGGCATCTCGCTGCGGACCCGTTGGCTCCACGTACGGACCGTGCCCGTGAGATGGGCCGATCCGGCCATGATGTTGCGGGCTTCACCTCCGTGGAATTCACCGACGGTCACCACCACAGGCTGGAACGGAGAGACGTCGCGGCTGACCAGGATCTGCAGGACATTGACGAGCTCAGCCGCAACCACGATGGCATCCACGCCCTTGTGCGGCATGGACCCATGGGCGCTCACGCCCTGGACGTCGATGCGGAACCAGTCGGTGTGCCCCATGCGCTGACCGGGCTCGCACGAGATCATGCCCGCAGGCAACTCGCTCCAGATATGCGCGCCGTAGATGTTGTCGACACCATCCAAAGCACCTGCGGCGATCATGCGCTTGGCGCCGATGGAGCACTCCTCGGCAGGCTGGAACAGCAGCCTGACCTCGCCCGCGAACGCATCGCGGACCTCGTTGACCAGGCGGGCGGCGCCGAGCAGCATGGCAATGTGGCAATCATGGCCGCATGCGTGCATGACGCCTTCGTACTTCGAAGCATATTCGGCACCCGTCTGCTCGGTGACGGGTAGGGCATCTATATCCGCCCGAAGGGCAACGCACCGCGGCTTTTCACCTTCAGGCGCGGCGGCCGTGCCCTTGATGGACGCAACCACTCCGGTTTCGCACACGCAACGGTACGGAATGCCCATCTTATCGAGGGCGGCGCAGATCGCCGCAGAGGTCTCGTATTCCAAGGTGCTTCGCTCGGGATACGCATGGAAGCGGCGGCGGGCCTCTATGATCTCAGGCTCGATTTCACCCGCAAGCCTCCGAATGCGTTCAACGGTATCCATGGTCTCCTCCGACATGCGTTCTCCTGACAATACACGGTATCCCGCAATATGCGGAATACACGGTTCGCGCCAGTATAGCGCAGCTGCATTTCAATTGTGTTTCGTTTCGCAGGGCGGCACATGCGCCAGACAAGCGGGACGGACCTTAATCGAGCACTTGAACGCCGACGCCGATGAGGCCCGGTCCCGTATGCACCACAAGCGCCGGCGTGATCTGGCCGAATATGGGGCGATCGGCATCCGGGCAAGCTGCCGCGATCTCATCATAGAGGGCGCGGGCCTCGGCTTCGGCCCCGCCATGCACGACGGCAAACCGATAGCGGCGGCCCGAATCCCCGCGCACCTGCTCGAGCGCCTTGAGCGCCAGGGACTTCGCCTTCTTGAGGGACGCCTTGCGGCCATGGGCCTTGCCTGCGGTCACATAGATGCCCGCTTCCCGTTCGCACGTCACGACAGGGCGGATATCGAACGCGCTGCCGACCGAATAGGTCACCTTGCCGATGCGGCCGCCTTTGTACAGGTATTCAAGCGTGTCGACGCAGAAGAACACCGAGGTATCCCTGATGGCGGCATGCACGCCTTCGAGCACCTCGGAGAATTCCAGCCCCTGCTCGATAAGCTCAGCTGCGGCAAGAACCGAAATGCCGGCGCCCAGACCGATGCTCTTCGTATCCACGACCTCGCACGTCACGCCCGCATATCCCGCAACGACGCTTCTCATCAGGTCATGCGTGCCGGACAGACCCGAAGCTATGGTAACCGCCAGGATATGGGTTGCACCTGCGGCGATGGCGCCATCGAAGGCGGCGGCCACTTCCGCGGGAGCGGGAAGCGAGGTCTTGGGGATCTCCTCGGCGAAACGCGCATACACCTCATCGGGCGTGATGTCCACGCCATCGCGATACGAGGCATCGGAATAGTTGATGGCCAAGGGGACCACGATGATGCCCTTCGCTTTCGCCTCTTCGGCCGGAACGTCAGCACAGGAATCGGTGATCAGCGCAATTCGCTGACCGAATGCGTTCTCCTGCAGAATCTTGCCCATGAAGTATTCCCTCCAGCATATCGGAAACAATCTATCTAGTTTTTGATACTAGATTATGTGTTTCTCTTTACCATGTCAAGAGACTCAAGCATTGCGAAAAGCAAACCCAGATGTTACGATGAGCGGCATGAACGACACCTTGCAACAAACCGCCATCTGCCCATCCGATGCCGCAGGGGAATACGGCGCGTACATCGCCGAGCTCCACCTTCCCCGCCACCATGAGCTTCCGGACATCGATCTTTACATGGATCAGGTGCTCATCTATGTGGAAAACCATCTGCGCCCGCTCGTCCCTGCAGATGAGAAGCTGCTGACCGCATCCATGGTGAACAACTACGTCAAGCAGGGCATCGTACCCACTCCCAAAGCGAAGCGCTACACGCGCGACCACATTGCGTACCTGATTGCAATATGCCTGATGAAGCGCACATTCTCCATGAATCACATCCTGCGCATGATAGGCGTCCAGATAGAAACCCACGGAGTTGCCCGCGCCTATGACTTCTTCTGCTCGGTCATCGAGGAAAGCCTGCGCATGCTGTTCTGCGGCACCACCGAAACGCGCTCCATCGGAACATGGCGCATCGAACAGCCCCACGGATACGCCTTCTCGCTGGACATCGTGGATTCCGGCGACCTTTCACCGGAGCGCCGCCTGGTCATTTCCGCCGCCACCTGCGCGGCGAATAGAATCTTCGTAGAGAAAAGCTTCGAACTCGCCGACAACCCCGGGGCTTTCGCACCCCGCAACGCACCGAAAGCAGGACCGCAGCAGTGACAGAATCCCAACGAACGGACCATCCCCGCACGCAGGAAGCCGACCAGCCCGAAACGTCGGCCGGCCAGCCCGGAATGCCGGCCAACCGGGCCGAGACGCTGAGCGAGAAGATATTCGCCCTGCAGAAAGACCGCATCCTGGAACGGTTCGCCGACAAGGACGTCGCTCGCGACATAGTCACGCTGGCGGGCATGACCGAAATCTACTGCGCCGACCATCATGACGAATCCCAGCGCGTCCCCTTCCGTAGCCACGCGACCGAAGCCGGCGTCTACCCCGTCCGCAAAACGGTCCGGCTGTGCCCGGATTGCGCCGAGCACCTTCGCTACGGCGAGATCAGGCGGGCCCTCTGCACGCGAAGCCCCCGGCCGTCATGCAAGACCTGCAAAAACCACTGCTATGCGGAAGACGAAGCCGCCTGGCAGCGCACCGCCATGGCCTATTCGGGACCGCGCGCGATGTTTCGCGGCCATGCGCTGGAAGCCATCCGGCACCTGATTCAAACGCGCCTGTCCTGAGATCCCGCATGGGGCGGCTCCGTGCGGCCTGCACCCTGCGCCTCATCTTCCCGCGAAGCACGCAAACTCAACGCCTTCCAGCTCATGGGGCCGTCATCGGGTGCGACCGCAATGACCGGCGGCTCTTCATAGATGCGAGACCTCACGGCATCGCGGGAAGCGGCCCGGGTGCGAGCGGGAACACTGCGGGGAGCAGCCGGCGCCGGGCTTCGGCGCGGATGACCGGCATGATTGCCGCGGGCGGGTGCTGCGGTTGCGCCCTGCTGGCGCCGAGGCATCATGCCTGCTCCAGGACCGGCATCACCGAAGCCCGCGCCGGAATCGGGACCCTTCGCGAACTCCAGACGGATGGTGATGTACTCCCAGATCAACAGCACGAAAAGGATGCTCATGATGATGAGGTAGCCTATGACGGCGCCCGGCAGCCCCGTGAAGTTCACCAGCAGAACCGGGATGAACAGCGAGAAGCCGAACGTGATCAGATACAGCTTCATGATGGCCGCCTGTCGGCGGAGCACCGTGATGACCTGGTAGAGGAATTCGATGGCCGCAGTCATGCCGCCCGCCGCGAGCATGATGTAGAACAGATCGCGGAATTGCTCGAAATCAAGCCCGTAAAGGAAATTCATGATGGGGATGCCGATCGTGCCCACGACCACCATGGCGGCGAACGTGATGACCACCGTGAGCGCCAGGATAGCCACGATGATCAGGTCGAACCGGCTCCGCTTGCGACGATCGGCCCACACGCCCGCCATGCGGACCAGCAGCGGCTTGTAAACGAATCCCACCATGAGCAGAATGGCATGGGCCGGGAAGTACATGGCGTTGAAATACAGCTGGTTGTCGTAGCTGAGCACGCCTTCCATCACGAACTTCGGCATGTTGTCGATCAGGTTGTACATGAACAGCGCCACGAACAACGGGAAGCACTGCTTGAGGATGGACAGCACGCTGGATAGGCTCCAGCCGCTGGAACGCGGCGTCTCCAAGAACGCCAGCGGCAGCGTGAGCAGGAGGAACGTGACGAACGCCGCGATCGCCATGGCGATGCTGGCAATACCCACGTTGCGCGTAATCAGCAGAACCAGCGAGAACACGACCATGGCCGCCAGCGAGCGGATGGCCTGGGAGATGCCGGCAAGATAGAGCTTGTCCACCTGCTGGAGGCGGCCTTCGTAGACGTCGGCAAGGCCGTCGAGCATCTTGTACAGGTACACGCCCATGCAGATGACGAACATGTCTTGGCCATACCCGCGGATGACGCAGTACCCCACGCCCGCCAGAACCATGATCACGCAGGTGATCACGCGGTTTATCTGGTAATCGGAGAACGTGTGCTCTTCATCCAGATCCGAAACCTGGTAGGTGCGCACGCCGTAGTTCGCCACGAACATGAGCAGAAGTCCCGTGACGAAGGCCATCGAGAACATGCCGGCGGCTTCGACGCCCGCAAGCTGCGTGACAACGATGGTGAGCATGGGGAACACGCCGCCCCACAGCCCGATGCCGACGGTGTTCCACACGTAATCGCGCGTCGTGCGATGCGCGGCATACTCTTCCTCCTGGTCCGCAAGAGAACCGTCGGAAACCGCGCCGACCAGACGGTTGAACCACTGGTTGATGATGCGTCTCAGGAAGCTGGGTTTGCGGGGCCGGCGCTGCTTGCGGCCCGATGCGGAGGACGTCTGACCCGTGGACGCTGCACGCGTTCCCGCAACCCCCCGGCCCGCATCGGCGCCAGACGGCAGCGCCGCGTGGGCGCCCGTGGAAGCGGGATTCCCGGTCCAGACGGGACCGGAAACGGGCGGCATTGATTCCGTGCTGGATGCCAGGCGGCCGGGAAACGGGATGGAGACCGAAGGCGGCAGGGCGCGGCCCGACGCCGAGGCCCTCTTCGGCCCCCGGTCAGGCGCGGCATGACGTCCGCGGGCGGTCGGCTTTTCTTCTTCGAAACCCATGCGCAGTCCAGTATCCATTCCGTGGTCGAAAGCGTATCAACCGGTCGGCGGTTCGCGGGTGCGGCGCACATGCCGCACCGTGCCCGAACGGCAACCGGCCATGCGCGAAATTATAGCCGTGCCGAAGGGCGCGGGCGAATTTCTTTGCCCGATGCGCACAATTCGCCATTCGCCGCCGCCGCGAGCGCCGCCGCAGCCGGAAGCATGCCGAACAACCACTGGCGGACGAAGGCGCAGCGGCACGCCGCCGATGCGGCCGACCGCGGCCGCCGAATGATTATACTGAGCAGATTATCGAATCGGCCCATACGGCCGGCATCGCGAAAGCAGGACCTATGATCGAAATTCTCTGGCATGGCCGCGGAGGCCAGGGCGCCTTCACCGCCGCCCGGTTGCTCGGCGCCGCATCGGCGCTGGCCGAAGGCCGTTTCGCGCTCGCCTTCCCCTCATTCGGACCCGAACGCCGCGGCGCACCCATGCGCGCATTCACCAAAATGGACACGTCCCCCATCGGCGACCGCAGCGCTGTATCCATGGCGGATTTCGTGGTCTACCTGGACGAGACGCTGCTCGACCTCACGCCCGCAGCCGATGGCGAGCCCGCATGCTTCGCCGAGCTCAAACCCGGCGGACGCATCCTGGTGAACAGCACGCGCTCCTTCGCCGACCCGCGCATCGCCGCCATCGACGCCGACGGGATTTCCAAGGCCATCCTGGGCCGCCCCATCCCCAACACCGCGCTTCTAGGCGGCATTGCAGCGCTGTGCGACATCGTGGACGAAGAAGGCGTCTGCGAGGCCATCCGGCAGTACATGCCCGCCAAGCTCCACCAGGGCAACATCGCCATCGTGCATGAGGCATCGGCCCAGGTCGCAGCCGCGAACAGCGGTTCCTCGGCAACGTCTGCGGCTGCAGCCCAGGGCGTTACCCCGGCCGCACCCCAGACCGCTGCGCCAGCCGCAGCCGAGACCGCTGCCGAGACTGCTGACCCGGCCGCTGCCGCCGACGACCGGGCGGGCGGGCCCTACGGGGCGCCTGCTGCGCCCGCGGATGCCGCACCCCGCAGGCGCAACATCCGCATTCCCTCCCTTCGCCATGACGACCTCGATCCCGCCGATTACGCACGCAGCACGTGCTTTTCCGCAGGCTACCTTGTGGCGGTCAACGCGGGCTGGCGCAACGAGCGCCCCGTTCTGGACGAAGCCGCCTGCACCGGCTGCCTGAAGTGCTACATGGAGTGCCCCGACGGCGCCGTGTTCAAGCCCGCTGCGCCGGAACCGCCCGCAAGCGCAGGCCAACCTGCACGTGAGGCTTGCGCCGTGGCCATCGACTACGACTTCTGCAAGGGCTGCGGCATCTGCGTTGCGGCCTGCAAGTTCGACGCTCTGTCCATGATCCCCGAAAGCGAGGCGAATGCCCGATGAAACGCTTCCTCTCCGGCGACGAGGCCTTCGCCGAGGGCGTGCGCCTGGCGCGCCCGCAGGTCATTTCCGCATACCCCATCACGCCGCAGACCGTCGTGGTCGAGCGGCTGAGCGAAATGGTGGAGGCGGGAACCCTGCACGCCGAATACGTGCACGTCGAATCCGAGCACTCCGCGCTTTCGTGCGCCATCGGAGCCTCGGCGACCGGCACCCGAACCTTCACAGCAACCTCCAGCCAGGGTCTGCTGTACATGGCGGAGTGCCTGACCTACGCCTCGGGTGGACGATTCCCCATCGTCATGATGAACGCAAACCGCGCCACCGCGCTGCCTTGGAACATCTACGGCGACCAGCGCGATTCGCTGGCGCTGCTCGATCACGGCTGGATACAGGTCTATGCCGAAGACAACCAGGAGGCACTTGATCTGGCGCTCATGGCATACGCCGTAGCCGAAGATGCCCGCGTGGCAACACCGGTCATGGTGAACCTGGACGGTTTCGCGCTCACGCACACCTATGAGATGGTCGATGTGCCCGAACCCGAACAGGCGGACGCGTTCCTGCCGTCATACGAGACGGCGAACCGATTCGACTTCGGCGAACCCGTGAACATCGGCTATTCAGCCGGCCCGGAATACAACCGCTACTACAAGTACTGGGAACACCGCGACATGTGCGCCGCCGAGGCCGTGATCGACGAGGTCGAAGCCCGTTTCGCAGACATGTTCGGCCGCAGCTACCCCGGCATGGTCGAAGCGCTGAACTGCGAAGATGCCGACGTCGTGCTGGTCACGCTGGGTTCGACCGCAGGACTTGTCCGCGGCACCGTGGCCCGGCTTCGTGCGGCTGGACGCAAGGTTGGCCTGTTGAAGATCCGCTACCTTCGCCCCATGCCGGCGCACGCCATCGCCCAGGCCCTGCGCAGCGTGAAGGCCGTAGGCGTGCTCGAGCAGGACGTGTCCTTCGGTGCCGAGGGGACCGTGTTCACCAACGTCAATTCCGTTCTGCATCAAGCCGGCAATTTCGCCCCCACGTTCAACTTCATCGGCGGCCTGGGCGGCGACGACATCTCGGACGCCCAGGTGGAAGCCATGTTCGATGCGCTTGAGAAGGCGGCTGCGCAGAGCACCCCGCAGGTCGCCGCTCTCCCCGACGACTCCGCGCCGCGCACGTTCACCCTGCCCCGCGTGTCCTTTTTGGGCATCGACTTCGCCACTGAAACGGAGGTGCGCTAAATGGCCATCAACGCCAAAACCATCAGCGACGACGAATTCTTCTTCGGACACAAAGCCTGCGCGGGATGCGGCGGCTCGCTCGTACTGCGCCACGCGCTCAAGGTGCTGGGGCCGAACGCCGTATCCGCACTGCCCGCGGGCTGCATGAGCGCCGTCGGATTCAACTTTCCCCAGCTCAGCTTCGCCAACAACGCCATGATCACCCCGTTTGCAGCCACCGCCGCCGTGCTCACGGGCATCGAGGCCGGCCTGCGCGCACAGGGCAAGAAGCCCGATGACCGCACCGTTGTGGGGTTCGCGGGCGACGGGGGCACGGCCGACATCGGCATCCAGGCGCTCTCCGGCGCCATCGACCGCAACGACGACGTGCTCTACATCTGCTACGACAACGAGGCGTACATGAACACGGGCATCCAGAAAAGCTCGCTGACGCCGTTCGGGGCGAAGACCACCACCACGCCCGCCGGCAGCAACGTGCGCGGATGTCTGACCCAGAAGAAGAACATGTTCGAAATCGTGGCCGCGCACGGCATCCCGTATGCCGCCACCGCCAGCGTGGGCTACCTGAACGACTTCATCCGCAAGGTGGAGCGCGCAAAGGAGATCCGCGGCACGCGCTACATCCACGTGATCGCGCCCTGCCCCACCGGCTGGGGCTGCGGCGTGGACGAGACGGTGGACATTGCGAAGGACATCGTGGATTGCGGCCTGTGGTACCTGGCCGAATACACGGGCGAAGCGGTGTGCGGCACGGCCGGCGGACAGTTCAAACTCAATCGCGACCCGCGCGAATTCGCCAGCGTGGAAGCGTATCTGCGCAGGCAGGGGCGCTTCAAGCAGCTGACGGCCGAGGACATCGCCGCTGTGGAAGCCGGACGCGATGCGAAGTGGGCCGCCATCCGCGAGCAGTGGAAATAGCCGCCCCGAGCTGCCGCCGCAATTCGCCCGCCTCGAACCGTGGGCGAATTGTGAAGACCCTGTGCTGATGGATATTCCCGGGGGCGTGGTGTTGCAATCCCTCGAAAAACCGCGTAATATATCAATTCGCACTTCGGTGCTCAACATATTGCGGGATGGAGCAGTCTGGTAGCTCGTCGGGCTCATAACCCGAAGGTCATAGGTTCAAATCCGGTTCCCGCGACCAACAATTCAGGTCAACCACTCGGTTGGCCTTTTGTTATTTCCAGGGCTATTTGTCAGCCGGGACCATCGGCCAGCTTAAGCCGCACCGTCGCACGGCCCGGCCCCTCAACCTTTCATTCGTCGGCATCCCGCATCGCGCATGCGATGTACCCGTCGAAAAACCGCCCTGAACCGCATTGCCCCCGCATTTGCCCCCTTCCGGACAAAAACCAGAGCATTGCGGGCTTTTTTGTCCACGGAAACGCCGAAGACCCATCCAGAGCACACGGACCGAAGGATGTTGGACTTTCCTGCATTTGACGCTATGCTCCTGACCAGGCACTATGCTGGAAACTCGAATAGTTTCGAAGCGGAGATGCCACGGGGGTGCGGATGCGGTCCGCCACAGCGACCGCACAACTCCCTCTTTTGTCCATTCATGCCAGCTGAAATGGCATGGTGGCCCCCAATCGCGCCGCCGCCTTGCACATCGCGGGCGGCGAATGCAAATCGCAACAATATGCAATAAATCGCTACTGCGGCCATTTTCGAATCGGCGTGCCTGCTCTCTATAATTTTCGAGGGCGTTTATATATATTGTCGAACGATAGGAGGGGAACATGAAACGCAAACAGCCATTGATTTTCAGCCTAGCGCTCATGATCGTGGGCGCAACCGCCCTTGGCGCCTGCGCACCGAAGCAGCCCGATAGCGCCGCAGAAAACCAATCAAGCGAAGTTCCAAGCGAGAAGATGTATGCGAGCGACTGGGAAGCGCAGTATCCGCACCAGGTGGCTTCATACTATTCCGGACTCGAGGGCAATCGTCTTGCGGATCCCGAGGGGCAGCTCGGCCATACCGTTCTCTATGACGTATTCTCTTCCGAGTTCCCGAACGATTACTGCATCCAGTGCCTAGCATGCCACACGTCCGATTACCAGATGCTGCTCGACGCATACAACGGAGACTCCACAACGACATGGGACGTCGTCTGGCCGGACTACCCCTAAACCGAAACGTGGGATTGCTACATCTGCCACGGAAACGAGCCCGAAGGGGACATCCAGACGAACGTTCCCTACTCAAAGGCTTATACGCAAAAAGACCTCACTGATGTTTTCGGCGAAAACGCCGTTTGCGCCCAGTGTCACATGACCATGATCAACGATGACATCCAGAAGGTCGGCGGTTCGATTGACGTATACGAAAAGGGCGTCGATATCGAAGCGATCTATGATGTAGTATCAAGCGCCGCAAAGGACAACCCAGCAATCGGATCGAACAGAGTCGACGAGGAGACCGGCTTGGTCATGTATGCGCAGAATCAGGCATGGGACCCCGAGATCGTTGAAGGCGGGTCGCACGACACGATGGGAGTGGGATGCGTCGACTGCCACATGCCCACCGCTACAGCCGAGGACGGAACGACGTTCACAAACCATGACGCATCGGGCAGCCCACTGCAGAATCCCGACGCAATGAATTACTGCCTCACCTGCCACGAAGCATCCCATGGCGTCAAGACCGCCGACGAGATGGTCGAATTCGTGAAGGTCCGCCAGGACAGCGTCGATGCGCGCTACCGTGAAATCGAGTCCGGAATCGAAGAGCTCCGCTTGGCATACAAAGACGCCCTCGAATCGGGAACCGTTTCCGAGGAGGACCTCAGCAAAGCAGCCGACTGCTGGTCGCGAGCATGGTGGATGTCGATGTATGAGCACAACACCGAACGCTGGAACTCCGTCGGAAACGATGGCCCCGTCAGCGCCGGTTCGCGCGCAGCGCACAACTACTCGGGCATGATGGATCAGCTGGACCGCGCCGATGAGTACCTCAACGCCGGATTCGAAGCGCTCGGAGCCGAAAGGGGCTAGCGCAAGCTATCAAGACCCATTGAACTCTTCTTTGCTTATCTGCCAACGTGGCTTACATCAGCTACCATAGTTGGTATCAGCCAATGCAATTAAGGCCGCACTCTGCCCAGATGCGGCCTTTTCGTATCGATGTACTCGGTTAGGAGAAACCGGATGGGCGCAGCGGTCAGCCGACGCAAGCTATTGGTGCGTTTTCTTTTGCTGGCAGGAATTGCAAGCGTATTCGTATTCACCGCATACTTCCTCTATGCCGCAAATTCCTCCTTTGCCGAAAGGGAGCGTTTGGCGCTATCCGAAGCAAGGGCTCTTTGCTCCGAGATTGAAGCCACCTGGAATTACATCGAATCGATCCAGGAGCAAATCAATTATTCGAACGGAGAATACGACTTCAAAGGAGTCTACTGCGTGGCCGCAGGGAAAAGAGTGGCGGCGCGCCTCTACCACGAAACCGGATACACCGTGCGCTACGTACGTGAAAACCCACGCAATTCCGAAGACGGCCCCGACGAATTCGAATCCGCAGCCCTCAGATCGTTTCGCAATGGAGAGGCCGAAGTCTACGAGATAGTAAACGGCCCCGAAGCGGAAGATGGTCCGCTGTTCCGCTACGTGGTCCCACTCGAAGCGACAAGTCACTGCCTCGAATGCCATGGCGATCCCGCTGGCGAAAAAGACATCGTCGGCTTTCCGAAGGAGGGAATGCGGCAGGGTGATTTGGCAGGAGCCATCAGCATCACCTTGCCCCTCAATGAGTTTGAGGTAGACTCCGCCAATCGCCTGCGCAGCGCAGTGGCATTCTTCTGCTTGCTTCTGGTCCTTCTGGGTACGGTCTTGAGCTTCGGAATCCGTCGCTGGGTCGCAGCACCGATACTGGAGGAAAACTCCAAGCTGCATGATGAGGCGAAAAGCCAGTCTGAATTCCTCGCCGTCACCACCCATGACCTCAAAGCGCCCTTGTCATCGATCATGGCGTATCAAAACCTTTTGCTGCAGGAAGCCCATACGGAGTCCGAACGCTCGAAACTGCGAGAAATCGCCGAAAACGGGACAAGACTCTTGACGACCATTGACAACATACTCGATGCAGCGCGGATGGAAGAAGGCGCACTTAATGTGAACCTTGACGACATCGACATCGGCGACATCGCAGCACGCATCCGGTCCATCATGGACCCCGTTGCGGCAAAGAACGGCATCGACCTGGATATCGCCTGCGTAGGCCTTTCGCGCGTCGTGAGAACCGACTGCGAAATGGTTTGCCGCATCGTCACGAATCTGGTCGCCAACGCCATACGGTTCACCAAGCCGGGCGGAACCGTGAACGTGCGATTCGAATACCGCGAAAAAAACCTCGTGATATCGGTCGCCGACAACGGAACGGGCATTCGCAAAGAATTGGTCGACGACGCTTTCGAGCGCTTTTCCAGTGCGGCAGGGTCCGGCCGCACTGGAAAAGGAGGAACAGGCCTGGGGCTGTATATCGTACGGAGTTTCGCCGAAGCGCTGGGAGGCTCCGTGCAGGCAGACAGCATCGAGGGCCAAGGAAGCACGTTCACCGTGGCCATTCCGGCTGCGGATGCCCAGGAAATGGAAGGGGATGAGACGATTGAGTAAGGAAAATCCGCTCGTTTTGGTCGTCGACGACGAGGCGAGTTTCAGAAAAGCTGTATGCCTGCATCTGCAGAACAACGGGTTCAGAACAGATGAGTGCGCATGCGGCAAAGACGCCGTCATTACCTACACGCCCAACGTGCACGACTTGGTCATCTTGGACATCATGATGGTCGGAGGCGACGGGTTCGAAGCCTGCGACGCAATTCGGAAAATCGACCAGCACATCCCGATACTCTTTCTTTCAGCGAAGGGGGATTTGGTCGATAAGCGAATCGGATATCAGCTCGGATGCGACGACTACATCACCAAGCCGTTCAACCCCGATGAGCTGATCCTTCGCGTGAAAGCCCTGCTTCGACGCAGCATGGGCTTCCAAAAACACGGAGATGAAGCACGGAGCTACCTCTACGACGGCCTTTCCGTCGATTTCGAGCAGGATAAAGTGTACCTTGATGGCAAGGAAATCCACCTGACTCCGAACGAGCTTCGCATTGTCATGCTGCTTGCGCGCCAACCAGGTGAAGCGTTCAGCAAGCGCGACATCATCCGAAGCGTATGGGGCGAAGAGTATGTCGGCACCTCGATCAGCATCCCCGTCTACATCAAACGCATCCGCGAGAAACTGGGGGATGCGCCGGATGACCCTCATTACCTCAAAACAAGCTGGGGATACGGCTATTACATCGCCGCAGCCAGATGATTGCTCCCGAAGTCTTGAACCGCCTCGGACAAGACGCTCTTCCGTGCTCGTGCAACTTTACGGGAAGAACCCTGGACGCGAACAGCGCGCACCCTACCGCAAAAGACGGTCCTAGCAATGCTCAAGCTCTTCGGCAGCAAGCAGGATATACGGCACGCAAATGCCGTGGATGATGTGGCCGAAAGAATGCGAATCCCCCACCAGGTCGGGTCTGGCTGCCCCATCGGCAACATCAAGCGCACGCAACATGGCATCCTCGATCGCACGTGCGGCAGCCGTCACAACCCTCGGAGCGCCTTCCGGGGAAGCGCACGGGTGGAAATGCGCGCCCGAGTCGCCAGGCTCGGCTTCTGCTGCGCATCCAGGGGCTCCCGGACCGCCAAGCCCGGATGCCGCACGGAATCGTTCCGCCACGACCTCCATCTGATCCGCGCCCTCCCTGATGCGCATACCGCAACAACAAGGGCGGACCCGAAGATCCGCCCTTGCCATCAATCATTTCTCCGATACGACTGAGCCGATGCACCAGCCGCCGCAGTTCGCTCTATTGTTTCGCGTACACCAATTCTGCCCTGCCTACGTCGAGTGGATCATCATCGGACACACGGATCGTTAAACCATCTTCGACCCTTTCTGAAGACCGGAGCCCAACGTCCTCCAAGATCACCTTGCCGTCCACATAATCCATGTATCCGGTCATCGTGGCCTTGATGTAATCAACGTCATCGTTGACCGGTGGATATTTTCCAATTGCCTCGAGGGAGAGCTTTTCGGAAAGCTCGTTGTCAGCGTGATTCCACGCCGATATGGTGCCTTCGTTTTTCACATCAACGCCATCGAAGGAGTATTCGACGGTGAACGTAGCACCCAGCAAGTCTTCAGGATTAGCCTGGACGTTGCTGATAACAATGGTTTCGGGGGTATCGGGCTTCTTGGTTTCAAGAATATAGGTGCCCTCGATAGCATCGGCGTTCCAATCTATCGCCCATTTGATCCAATCGCCGTCCGTGCCATGCCATCTCCCATCTTCAAAGAGGTATTCCTCCTTGCCCGTCTTGTACAGAGTGCCAAAGCCAAAATCCTGAGCCGCTGCCTTGTCCGCCGTCACGACGCAGGACTGAGAGGCCTCATCGAAAGAAACAGTGTAGCCCTCATCGGCAGAGAGGAGCTCTTCTTCCGAAAACAGGAAATCAATGCCCTTCTTCGCCGTCACAGCAGGATCGCCGTAAACATTGAAGATAAACGTGTCATCTTCACCCGGGTACGCAACACCCGCCACATCGGCCTTGAAGCTTTCATTTTCAAGAGCTGCAGTGAATTCGATCGAGGTCACGCCGTTGCTTTTAACCTCATTCACGACCTCGAACGACGTGACCGAGTAGGGCGAATCGACCACATAGTCGGAATTGACCTCGAACGCCGTGACATAAGGATCCGCCTCGAATGCGGTCTTCATCTTGTCCACGTTGCTCCCGCAACCAACCATCGCTACCGCACATACGGCTAGCGCGCTGGCAAGAAGCACTGCCAGCATTTTTATTTTACGCATCGTCTTCACCTTTCGT
>CAUWJA010000008.1:0-16192 GCA_963558905.1 uncultured Eggerthellaceae bacterium | reverse complement strand
GATTCGCATGCAGCAGGGGCTCTCAATGTTTTCATGTCCTGCTCATATCGTCTCAACGAAGGCCCTTTTCCTTCCCTTGCCCGGATGCGGCGAACGAGCAAGCGTCATTGCCCGCCCTTGCGGCGAACGAGTTCCACGGAAATCGACTTCGCCGGGCAGTGCTCCACGCAATCCAAACACAGCGTGCAGTCTTCGAAATCGGCCGGATCGCCCGACGCGACATTGATATCCTCAGGGCACACCGATTCGCACATCCTGCATCCTTCCGCCGAGCGGCACGCCGCACCCTCCGCCTTCGGACGGATCGCGAATCCCATCCTCGAACGCAGCTTCGCCATGAGCCCGAAGAAAAATCCCAACGGGCAGACGGCCGCGCACCAACGCCGGAACAAGAACAGCTCGGCCGCAAGCATGAGGGGGAACACGATAAGCTCCCAACCGGGCTGCCACGTGATGAACAGACGGCTGACGGCGAACAGTGTCCCGAACGCCAAACCTATGGGGCAGAACAGGCAGAATACCGGGAAATGCACGACGAATGACACCGCCAGCAGCACCGCGAGCACAAGCCCCTGTGCAAGCAGGTTGCTGCGGTTCTCCCGAACCGAGCGCCCGACCGACGAGCAGGACGCGCACGCCGACGAAGGGCATGCGGCGGCGCTGCGCCCGACCCGCCCGGTAAGGCCATGGGGGAAGTGGCCGCCGAACAGATTGCGCAGCGCACCGGTCGGGCACAGCCACGAACAGAACACGCGACCGAGCATGAATACAATCGCCAACACGACCAGCACTCCGGGAACAAGAGCCCACGGAACCGCGCCGCTGGCCGCGGTAATCTCCAGAAAGCCCACTGGGCACAGCGTGCACAACGTACCCGAAGGAATATGCAGCCACGTGAAGGCGAACACCAAGGCAAAGACGCCCGCTGCCACACCGAAGCGCAGATACCGCATCTTGTTCATTAGATACCGCCTCCCTTCGCCGCCGCATCCGATGACGCGGTGCGGCATCCGGCAAGATACTGCTCCGCGGTCACGGCGCCGGGTATCGCAGCGATCGCGCTCGAACGCGGCACCACAAAAATGCCGCGGCCAAGCGCGCCGGCATCATAGGCCCGCAACGACGCCGAAGGGCACGCGTTCTCGCACAGGCCGCAACCGTCGCACAGCACCTCGTCCACCACCGGCCTGCCGTGCTCGTCCATGGTGATGGCGCCCGTTTTTAACGGTCCCGAACAGCGCGCAGCGGCCATAGCATTGGCGGCATGCGCTGGGAATGACCTGGATGTCTTCCCCTGCTTGCGAGTCCGCGTCCGCTGCGGCATCGTCAGCCAACGCCTTGCCGGTGCCAAGCATCAGGGCCGATGTCGTTGCCACTGCCGAAGCCTTCAGGAAGCTGCGGCGGCTCAGCTTGAGTGCCATATCTCCTCCTTACCCCTTCTTTTCCCATTGCCGCACTCTGGGATCGTTCCCATTTCGTTAGTGCGTCAATGTTTGCAGTGCTAATTATATGTGCACTATGGATATTTTTGTTTATTCTTTTTTGAGGATATGGCTTGTTCTGCGCCGCGGCGGCTGGCCCCCAACCCGCATGACCGCAACAAAAAAGGACCGGCGAACCGATCCTTTCTGAATGCTATGCCTGAAATGCAGCTGATGCGGAGGCGGCGTCAGTGGCTGCACGCCTCATCGGCGGTCATGACCGGCACTTCGCCGCGGGCGACAAGCGCGGCGACGTCGGCGACCTTCGGCGTCTGGTTGTCGAAGTACACCGTGATGCCCTGCTGGTTGAAGCCCATCAGCGGACGCATGCCCATCCCAGCCGCGACAATGGCCGTAGCGCCGGCATCGGCCAGCAGCATGACGGGGCGCAGGCAGCCGCCCTCGACATGCGGAGGATTCTGCACGACGGAGCATCCTTTGACTTCGCCGTTCTCAATGTCGACGATGGTGAAGCAATCCGCATGGCCGAAATGGCCGGCGCGCGTGCCTTCCATACCGCCTTCGCCCATGGAGGGCACTGCCAATTTGATGTGCTCGCTCATGTGATGTCTCCTGTCTCTCATTTCTCTGACCCCGCCATTGTATGCCTTCCCTGAAGCTTTCTCAATGATGATTTATGACATATGTCAGATTGAAAGGGCGAACGCGCCGCAGTTCGCGACCGACATCATCGGTATCGCGGGAAACCTCTTGGCCCGAAGCGCGTCTCAGCAGGTAGAATGCCATCGAACCGAAGAGAACGGAGAACGATGAGACCTGAATTCGAATCCATCCCGAAGTACGGTTTCGGCTGCATGCGCCTGCCGCTGACCGACCCCGATGACGCAACATCCATCGACATGGAGCACTTCAAGCGCATGGTCGACGCCTTCATGGCTGCAGGCTGCACGTATTTCGACACCGCTTTCGTCTATCACGACGGCACCTCCGAAACCGCACTGCGCGAGGCGCTGGTCGAACGCTACCCGCGCGAATCGTTCACCATCGCCACGAAATGCCTGGCCTGGAGCGCGCCTGACGCTGCGACCGCGCAGAGCAACCTGGCCACATCGCTCGAGCGCCTGGGCACCGACTACGTGGACTTCTACCTGCTGCACAACGTGGGCGGCAAGCGCATTGCAAAGTTCGACGAATACGGGATGTGGGACTTCATTGCCGAGCAGAAGGCCGCCGGGCGCATTCGCTATGCAGGATTCTCGCTGCATGATGACGCGAAGGCCCTGGACAAGCTGCTGACCGCCCATCCCGACGTCGACTTCGTGCAGTTGCAGGTGAATTACCTGGACTGGGACGATCCGGTAATCCAATCCCGCCGTCTGATGGAAGTGGCCGCAAAACACGACGTGCCCGTCGTCATCATGGAGCCGGCGCGCGGCGGACGACTGGCCGACCTGCCCGCCCGCGTCGCCGACGTATTCCGAGCCGCCAAGCCCGAGACCAGCCCTGTGACCTGGGCAAACCGCTTCTGCTGGAATCTGCCCAACGTGCTTACCGTGCTTTCCGGCGTTTCCAATATCGAGCAGATGGAGGAAAACCTCGTCGAATTCGCCGCCAACAAGCCTTTCACCGCAGAGGAGCAAGCCGTTTTCGACGAAGCTGTCCGCCAGCTGCATGCAGTGCCCACCGTGCCCTGCACGAATTGTGGCTATTGCCTGAAGGGATGCCCGGAGCACGTGGCCATCCCCGATATCCTCAACCTGCTGAACCTTGAGATGCTGACCGATGACCGAGCCTTCGCCGCAGGCCAGTACACATGGCGCGCCGCTTCAGGCCCCGCTTCGAAATGCGTCGCATGCGGCTCATGCGAGGACATGTGCCCGCAGAGCATCGATATCGTGCATCAGCTGGCAACGGCAGCCGAGCACTTCGAAGGGAAGTAGCCGGCGTCACCGGCGCCGTGCCGCTTCGCGGGTGCATCGCGCGTCAGCGGCACGGCCGCCAGCAAACCCATTATGCCTGGAAATTGAAATCCGGGCCGGGATTGAACAGCACGCCGTCGTTGAGCATGGCCTCGGACAGGCGGACGTAATCCAGCGCCGGATACGTGCACATGTCGAAGACCTCCTGCTCGGAAAGCTCGCGCTTGACCTTGCCCGGCACGCCCACGATCAGGCTGTTATCCGGGAACTCCTTGCCTTCCGTGACCAGAGCGCCGGCAGCGACTACGCTGTTGTTGCCGATTTTCGCCCCGTTCATGATGGTGGCGCTCATACCCACCATGCAGTTCTCGCCGATCTGACATCCGTGCAGCATGGCATGGTGACCCACGCTGGAATTCTTCCCGATGATCACCGGCATGCCGGCGTCCTCGTGGATGATCACGCCCTCTTGGATATTGCAGCCGTCCCCAACGATGATCTTGTCGTCATCGGCGCGCAGATGGCAGCCCGCCATGACAGAGACGTTTTCACCGAGCGCGATGTCGCCCACCAGGGAACACGACGGCGAGATTCGCGACGTGGGATGATCTTTGACCTGGTGATAGTCGAACTCGGTCGGAGACCAATGAACATCGGTGTTGACAGCCATGGCGAACCTCTCTCTCGACGGAGGCGCGGACCGGCAAAGCCGCTCGGTCCGCGCCGCATTACCCGCCTCAGTGTATCCGATGCGGCCATCCCACCGCCAGGGGCATCACGCCGCCGCGGGCTATTTCGCCGCCACGGGCGCATCACGGCCACAAGCCGCCTCGCCGCCGCAGGGCCCCGCTTCTCCGCAAACCTACTTCGTCGCCGCAGCCTTGCGGACCTTCAGCAACACCATGACCAAGCTGACGCCCAAGATGATGTGGCCGATACCGGCAATGCCGGAAATGGCGGCGTCGGCGCCGGAGGGCAGCGGCGTGCCCAGCACCTGCAGCATGCCGCGGACCAGCAGCATGATGACCGCCAGGTTCAAGCCGACGTGGTATCCGATCAGCACCTTGCCGGTGTTCACGCCGCCCAGCACGCGGTCAATGGCGAACAGCAGCAGGAAGAACGCCATGCCCAACACCAGCCAGTGCGTATGGACCACGCCCAGCGCAGTGGCGCCCTCGAAGCCGTTGAGCTTCGTGAACTCGCGGAAAAACACGCCGCCCGCAAGAGCCAGCACGGCGTAGACGATGGACCAATCGATATACTTCCTCATGTTTCCTCCCAATACGCGATTATGCATGCAGGGCAGTATAGCGCGTTTAGTGAACGGCGTTCAGAAATGTTGACGAATCCTTGACCGCAAGCACCCCGCGACCCCGCCAATGGCGCCGCGGGACGCGCTCCAAGGCACGCTGCAGGAAGCACAAGCCGCATGGCCCGCAGAAATGGGCGGTTGATTTGCGCCGCGTCATTGAAATTTGCCGCATTTCCAACCTCATTTGCTTGGCGAAGCGCCTTCTCTCACCCAGAATGGAAGCGTCCCGGGGAACACACAGGCAATCAGCACCGATCCGTAGGAGAACCATGCTCAATGACAAATTGCTCACCTTGCGCAAACACGCAGGACTGAGCCAACAGGAGGTCGCGGCAGCGTTGGATGTAACGCGCCAGACCATTTCGAATTGGGAAACCGGCCAAGCAGCGCCGGCACTCGACAAAGCCATCGCCCTGGCAGCGCTTTACCGCATAGGCCTGGACGACCTTGCCCGCGACGAGGTGGAAGTCGTGGTCGGCCGCGAGGGAATCGCGCCTGCCAAGCGCCGTGACCTGCATGTCCTGAAGCGGGCCATCGGCAAACAGTGCAAACTGGTCTGCGCCGATGCCGATTGGATGCTGTACGGCCACCCCGGAGGCACCGTCACCATACTGGACGCGAACGAAGATTGGGTACGGATAAGCTATCGCCGACGCAAGGAGGCCAATCCGTTGAAAACCGAGACGGCAGTCCAGCTGCTCGACACCTCGTCGATATACACCGTGAGCATCTTGGGCGACCTTGAAAGCGAAGAAGCGGAAACCCCCGAAGAAGGTGACCGCTGATGGATGGAGCCACGATGCTTGTAGCCCTTGTCGCAACCATCGCATTGACGGTGATCGCCTATCAGCTCTGGGTGGCCAACACCCCCATCCGCGCCCAGTGCAAAGAAGCCTGCGACAGGAAGGAGGCCGAGTTGGGCTCCCTTGCGGCAAACCAGATCCATCACCTGAGCGGGCAGATGGTGCAGGTTACGCTCAAGCATGACGCCATGATGCTGGACGACGGCGTGGGGCAAAGCCCTCTCAATGGCGACCTGCGCGGAATCCTGGCCGACGCCGACGATGAGTGGATAGCGCTGGAAACAGGACGCAAAGGCATCGTCAAGCTCATCCGCATCAACCAGATCAAGCAGCTGACCGGCATCCAGCGCTAGCTGACCGTCGCCGAACCGAGTGGGTCCCGAAGATCGGCAGTGGGGCCCACTCGCGCCTTGAGGGCTAGTTCGCCATCGCCTCTTGGCTCCAGGCCGCAATATCCTCCACGCGGATGACGCTTGCCACCTCGTGCACCACATCAAGCTGCTCCAGCCCGGCAATGGCGGCGCGCAGCGCGCGTTCCTGGGCGGTGTGGGTCACGTAGACCAGCGTGGCCGAACCGTCCTCTTCGTCATGCTGACTCATGTTGGAGATGGAGACTCCGTGGTCGGCGAACACCTTGGTGGTCTGCGCCAGCACGCCGACGGTATTTTCCACCGTAAGGCGCATGTAATACCGGGTGCGCAGATCGAGCACGTCTCGGATGGGCAGGTTGCGTGCGAACGGTTCGCTCTCGGGAACGGGGGCCATGCCGCGGGACATGGGGCCGGCCAGCGCCATGATATCGCCCACCACCGCGCTCGCCGTGGGGAAACTGCCCGCACCCGCACCGTAGAACATGGTCTCTCCCACCGCGTCGCCCACGACGAACACGGCGTTCATGGCGCCGTCGACCGCGGCCAGCTGATGGCTCGCAGGAATCATCGTGGGATGCACGCGCACATCCACGCCGTTTTCGGTGTTGCGGGCAATGGCCAGCAGTTTGATGACATAGCCGAATTCTGCGGCCTGGGCCATATCTTCAGCCGAAATGTCACGGATGCCCTGCATGAACACGTCATCGGTGACCACGCGCGTGCGGAAGCCGATGGACGAGAGGATTGCAATCTTGGACGCCGCATCGAACCCGTCCACGTCAGCGGTGGGGTCGGCCTCAGCATAGCCGGCAGCTTGCGCGGCCGCCAGCACCTCGTCAAAACCCAATCCTTCGTTTTTCATGCGCGACAGAATGTAGTTGGTGGTGCCGTTCATGATGCCGGCGATGGTGAGGATGCGGTTGCCTATCAGGTCATGCTCCAGCGCATGCACCACGGGGATGCCGCCCGCCGCTGCCGCTTCGCATCGCAGCTGCACGCCGTTTTCAGCCGCGAGAGAGGCCAGATGCTCCACATGGCGGCCCAAAAGCGCCTTGTTGGCGGATACCACGTGCTTGCCCGAGGCGAAGGCGGCCTCGAAGATCTCGGTGGCAGGATGTTCGCCGCCGATGAGTTCCACCACGATGTCGACCTCGGGATCTGCCACCACATCATGCCAGTCGAAGGTGAATTGATCAGGCGAAATTCCCAGCTCGTCGTTACGTTCGTCAGTACGCGAGCAGGCGCGCTTGATGCACAGGTCGATGCCATGCGCAGCCAGATAGTCATCGTGATGCTGCGCTATCAGCTTGATCACGCCGCCGCCGACGGTTCCCATGCCGATGATTCCGATGTTGATGGTGCGCATATTGCCTCCTCGGTAGGCCGAACGGGCTCTCTCGAACGTTGCCGGCGCGGGCCGGACGCATGTCGTTTCCGCCATTGTACGGGATTGCCGCCGCGAACGCAGGCGCGCGTCCTCTACGAGCTGAAGCTGAAGGGCGGGCGGAACACGCCGCGGTCGGTGATGATGGCCGTGATGAGCTGAGCCGGCGTCACGTCGAACGCCGGGTTGTAGACGTCAGCGCCCTCGGGGATGCACTCTGCCACTTCGGAGGGATCGCGGTGCTCGATGGGAATCAACGAACCTTCCGCCAGCGATGCGTCGATGGTGGAAAACGGCGCCGCCACATAGAACGGGATCCCGTGATGGGCGGCCAGCACCGCCACGCCGTAGGTGCCTATCTTGTTGGCCGTATCCCCATTGGCGCATATGCGGTCGGCGCCCACGATCACGGCGTCGATTTCGCCGGCCGCCATGAGACTTGCCGCCATGTTGTCGCAGATCAGCGTCACGGGAACGCCGGCGCGGCCCAGTTCCCACGCAGTCAGGCGCGCGCCCTGTCCCACAGGCCGGGTCTCGTCCGCATACACGCGCGCGACACGGCCCTGCCCGTGGGCCGCATAGATCACGCCCAGCGCCGTGCCGAAAAACGCCGTGGCCAGCGACCCCGCGTTGCAGTGCGTGAGCACACGGGACCCCGGGGCCAGAAGCGGCGCACCCGCCTCTCCGATGGCGCGGCAGGACGCTTCATCTTCGTCTCGGATGGCTTGGGCCTCAGCCGCAATAGCCTCAGCCACCGCGGCAGCGAAGCGGGCGGGCGCGGCATCGCCGACCCCGCCGCCCAAACCGGCTGCAGCACGATGCGCAGCGGCGCGGGCGCGCTCCACGCCCCAGGAAAGGTTCACCGCCGTGGGACGGGCGGCCGACACCTGCTCCGCCACAGCGTCGATGCGGGCGAGAAATGCCGCAACGCCAAGGGTGCCGGCGCCTTCGTCCGATTCTTCCTGCAGATCAGCGGCGCGGGTCGCGTAAACCGACAGAGCTGCGGCGCCGGCCACGCCCAGGGCGGGCGCGCCGCGCACGGCCAGCCGCTTGATGCAGCCGACCATCTGCTCCCAGGTTTCCACGTCCACCATGCGCAGCTCCCCGGGCAGAAGCGTTTGGTCGATGATGCGGACCGTGCGTCCGCCGTCCAGGATCTCTATCGTTTTCGGAAGACGTTCAACGCCCATCTCCGCTTCCCTCCTTCATCATGCGCCGCCGTAAGCGGCGGCGCCGCAGCAACGCGTTCAGGCCAGCAGGCTGCGGTCCAGCCCGAGTCCCAACGCCTCATCCAGCGCGATAAGCCGCTGCGCGTCCAGCCCGCGTTGCGGCGCACGCCCGCAGGCCTGAGCGCACGCCCTGGTGCGCAGCGCTATGCCCGCGGCCTTTTCCACGGTCTCCACCAGGCCGTATACCTCCTGGAGCGAAGGGCCGCAGGCCAAGATGCCGTGCAGCGCCCACATGATGATGTCATGGCAGCGGGCGAGCTCGGCCGTGGCTCGGGCCAGCTCAAGGCTGCCGGGCACCAGGAAATCGACCAGGCCCACACCCGCGGGGCAGAACATGGGGCACTCCGTGAACGTCGACCAGAGAGCGCGCGTGAATGCCGCCGTATCGGGTTCAACGACATGCGAAAGCGCGATGAGCGACGGCGTGTGGGCATGGTAGACGACACCGGGCACGTCCGCCCCGGGCGCGGCCGTACCGGACCCTTCCGCCCCGCAGGCGCGCGCCCGCTCAAGATGGACCAGCAGATGGCTGGGCAGCTCGCTTGTGGCGCGGCCGCCATCTGCAAACCCCGCGACCACCTCGTAGGCGGCGCCGCCTTCGGCAATGCGGATCAGACCGATCGATTCCGCCGGATGCTCCGCGACGTTTCGCATGAAACACCCCGTGGCCGTGACCAGGAAGGATACGCCCTCCAATTCAGGGACGGGCCAGGCAAGCGGGTAGCTGCGGGGCGCAGGCGCGGCAGAGCGCTGCGCACCCGGCGCGGCAGAGCGCTGCGCGCCGGGCACGGCAGCCGCACAGACGCAGGCGGCAGGGGCGTCCGCCGCCATCCGGGCGAATTCGGCAGCGGCCTCTTCCGCCCCCTCATCGCTTAGCCTCACACTCACATTGCCGCCGTTGCGCTCATGCCAACCGCGCATGGCGGCATCGCGGCAGAATCCGGCGAGCGCAGCCACCGTTCCATCCGATTCGACCATCCAAACCTCGCATTCCCCATGCCCCGATAAGCAAAGCACCCCGCCCGGCGAACCGGACGGGGCACCTGATAGAGCGAAAATCAGGCTATGCGCCTAGTCCTCGGCAATCTCCGTGATGCAGCCCATGGGGCACTCATCGACACAGTCGCCGCATGCGATGCATGCGTCTTCGTTCTCAACGACCACGACGCCGCCGGAAATCTCCAGAACGCCCTGGGGGCATGCGTCGACGCAGATTCCGCAGCCGATGCATTCATCGGTTTCAAGCACAGGATGGGGCATAACTCTCTCCTACTCTCTCATAAGACCGCATGGGCGCGGCCGCATTTCCAAGCACGCAAGATACCATGACTCACCGTGTTTGCAAGGGCGGTTTGGAAATATCTCACGAACGGTTGCCATTCCGTGAAAGAGGAATCATCCGAAGCCGCGGCCGAAACCGCCCCGCATTGTACCCGTCCGTTCAGCAAGGCGGGCATGCCCCAAGTCAGCGGAACAGACCCGCCTTCTTCACGATGCCGCGCAGCCTGCAGGCCCGCGAGCAATCTCCGCACGCATCGCATAGCCCCTGGTCGATGACGGCAATGCCGTACTCATCGACCACGATGGCGCCTTTCGGACATGCTTGCTCGCAATCGCCGCATCCCCGGCACAGATCGCGGCGCACTTCGTATTTCACGAATCTCATCGAACCTCCGATTCCAACACGCATTCGCCCGCACGATGGGCGCAGCGGACGCATCCAGCCGCAATCGGCGGACCGCACGTCGCAGCAGCATAGCACAGGAGCGCGGCGCAACGCCGAACGCACCGGCTGCGACCATTGCAGCATCAAGGTTACTGTGGGATACTTGCTGCCATCAGAAACCATTCGCTTACCTGCACACCAACCACATCACAGGCGAAAGGACCGGCTATCATGGCCACCAAACTCACAAAGAACAGCTGCCCGGTCGAAACAACGCTCTGCTACCTTTCGGACGCATGGAAGGTGCTCATCGTCCGCGAGCTTCTGACCGGCACGAAGCGATTCGGCGAACTGAAGAAGTCCATCGGCAGCATCTCCCAGAAAGTGCTCACCAGCAATCTGCGCGCCATGGAAGAAGACGGGCTGCTCACGCGAGAAGTCTTCGCCGAAGTCCCGCCCCACGTGGAATACACCCTGACTGAAAAAGGCGAAAGCCTGGCGCCCGTCATCAAGGCGATGCGCGCCTGGGGCAAGAAGAACATGGAGGACTGACGGCAGAAGCGCCCCATCAGCGCTTGAGCGATTTCAACAGCGCCCAATCCCGCTGCTTCAATCGGGGATCGGACAGGTCGGCCTCAAACGATGTGAACGCCACGGCATCGCGCCCGAACACGCGGCTATGGGCATCAAGGGGAATGCGGCAGCGGTACGTCTGCTCCATCAGCCCGGCGGCCAATTCGTCCGCAATGACCAAAACGGAGGCATCGATTCCTTCGATGCAGGAGAACAGGACGCGCGCGCCGTCGTCGGTTGAAAACGCCCCCGAGCAATCCACGTACACGGCGGTACGCCCCAGCGCAGCGCACGCCGCATCGACCGCGGCCCTCACCCTGTCAGGCACGGGCCCATAGCAGACCACGCACGCGGATGCGTCCATATCGCCGTCGAAGGCGGCGGCGCATTCCTCAAGATCAGCGGCTTTCGCCTGCGCATACATGTTACTGTTCACTGGATTTTTCACACCGTTTCCGCGAATCAGCTTTACTTGCCTTGAACGCTTGCAATAATAGCCAAAAAGACACCGAACCGCCATGCCGCAAACGGCAACGGAAAGGAGAGAGCCATGTGCACCAACGGAATCAACACCGCGCAATTCGAGCAGATGATCGACCAGATCGATGACCATGTGAAACTGGAGCGCCGCTGGGCCCACAATCTGGGACACCAGGCGGAAGATGCCGGCTATGCAACCGTCGGCGCGAAACTGCACGAGGCCATGGCCCAGCTCGACGCCGTCCGCGCCCTGCTCGATGAAGCCAAAGACGCACTGGAAGACGATGCGGAAAACGCCAGCGGCGTCACCGTCGAACTGGTGTAGGCCATGGGCCAGGACTTGATGAGGTTCTCGGTCGCAATGCCCGAGGACCTGCTCGTCCGTTTCGACGCGCTGGTTGCCAAGCGCGGCTTGGCCAAGAACCGCAGCGAAGTCATCCGCGACCTGGTACGCGACGCGCTGGTCGAAGAGGAATGCGCTCTGCCGGGCGAAGAGGTCATGGGCACGCTCACCATCGTGTTCAACCATCACACCGGCGACGTGCGCGACAAGCTCGACCGCATCCAGCACGAATTCTTCGGCCAGATCGTGACCAGCCTGCACATCCATCTCGACGCGCACACCTGCATGGAAGTCATCGTGCTGCGCGGCGAAAGCGGCGTGATCCAGACCATCTCCAACATGATCTTGGGCACCAAAGGCGTTTCGCACGGGCACCTGACCATGACAAGCACGGGCAT
Source organism: uncultured Eggerthellaceae bacterium (assembly GCA_963558905.1). Lineage (GTDB taxonomy): Bacteria > Actinomycetota > Coriobacteriia > Coriobacteriales > Eggerthellaceae > Slackia. The sequence goes on along the minus strand of CAUWJA010000008.1, from coordinate 4,272 downwards.
AGACACATTCGGCGCGAAGCGTGAAACCGACCATGGTTTCCCTTCGCATTCGCACGGGGTATCCATATGATAGAAGCTCTGGATATTGAAGTTCACGGAGTAGTCCAAGGGGTGGGTTTCCGCCCCTTCGTTTACCGGGCAGCAAAGCACCATCTGATCTGCGGCTGGGTGCTCAACGCCACGGCGGGCGTATTCATCCATGCCGAAGGCGAGGAGCGCGACCTCGACGATTTCGTCATCGAGCTCTCCGAACATGCGCCGGCGGCGGCCTACATCACAGAGATCAACCTGAAAGAAGCGCCGATCGAAGGCTTCACGTCTTTCGATATCCGCTACTCAGACGAAGCGGAGGCCACCAAGACCACACTGGTCTCACCCGATCTGGCAACCTGCGACGACTGCGTGCGCGAGTTGTTCGACCCCGAAGACCGGCGCTTCCACTATCCGTTCATCAACTGCACGAACTGCGGACCGCGCTTCACCATCATCGACCGCCTGCCCTATGACCGCGCGCATACGTCCATGGCGGCGTTTCCCATGTGCCCGACGTGTGCTGCCGAATACGGCGATCCCGAGGACCGCAGGTTCCACGCGCAACCGGATGCGTGCTTCGAATGCGGACCGCACATCTCGTGGTTCGAGCCCGTCCACGGCCGGGAAGAATCCGAACCCGCGCATGTGACCTGGGGAAGCGACCGCGAATCCAGCGATGCCATCATCGAACGCGCGGTTGCGCTGCTGCGCGCCGGCGGCATCGTGGCCATCAAGGGCCTGGGCGGTTTCCACCTGGCCTGCGACGCGGAGAATCCGGACGCGCTGGCCGAACTGCGCCGCCGCAAACACCGCGAAGGCAAGGCGTTCGCCGTCATGGCCCCATCGGTCGAAGCGCTCGAGCAGCGTTGCCTGATCAGCGACGCCGAACGCAAACTGCTCACCGGCACCCAGCACCCCATCGTGCTGCTGAGGAAACGCCCCGGCGCGCACTTCGCCGAAGGCCTGGCCGACGGGCTGCCCGAGCTGGGCGCCATGCTGCCCTACACCCCGCTGCAGCACCTGATCATGGCCGCATTCGGCGGCCTGCTGGTCATGACATCCGGCAACCTGCACGACGAACCCATCCAGACCGACGACGCCGAGGCGTTTCGCGCCCTGCATGAAATCGCCGATGCGTTCGTGGGCAACAACCGCCCCATCCGCACACGCTTCGACGATTCCGTGGCCCGCGTGATCCGCATCTCGGACGAAGGGGCCGCTCAGGCAGGCGCCGCCGCAGGTTCCGCCGACGCGCCCATCGATGCCGTCCAGATGGTGCGCCGCGCCCGCGGCTTCGCCCCCATGCCCGTGGCCGCCACGGCCTGCGCCGCCCCGGACGGCGAGCCCATCCTGGCAGCAGGTCCGGAGCAGAAGAACACGCTGTGCCTGCTGCGCGGGGACGAGGCCTTCGTCTCCCAGCACATCGGCGACATGGAAAACGCCGGGACCTTCGACGCATGGCTCCAGGCCAAAGGCAAGTTCCAGCAGCTCTTCGACATTGAGCCCGCGCACATCGTTCGCGACCTGCATCCCGAATACCTGTCCAGCAAGTGGGCCGAAGACGCGGTGCGCGACACCCGCGATGGCGACGCATCGGTCGGCGCGCCCCGCACCGCGCCCACCCTGCACGCCGTGCAGCATCACCACGCCCACATCGCCGCGGTCATGGCCGAAAACGAACTGACCGACGCCGTTATCGGATTCGCCTTCGACGGAACCGGTTACGGCGCCGACGGCGCCATCTGGGGCGGAGAGGTTCTGCTGGCCAATCTGCAGGATTTCGAGCGCATGGCGAATTTCGCCTATGTGCCCATGCCGGGCGGCGCAGCGGCCATCAAGCGTCCGCTGCGCATGGCCTACGGCGCGCTGGATGCCTTCGACCTGCTGGAACACCCCGCAGCCGTACGCGCGCTGGCGCCGCTGGGCGAAGAGGCCGACGTGTGCGCGACCATGGTCGAGCGCGGCATCAACTGCCCTTCGACCTCCAGCGCAGGCCGCCTGTTCGACGCCGCGAGCGCCATCCTGGGCGTATGCACCCAGCCCGCCTACGAGGGTGAGGCTGCAATCCTGCTCGAGGCCGCCATCTGGAACGCAGCTGCTGCGGAAAGCGAAGCGGCCGGAGCCGACGCCGCCTGCGGTTGCGCCCTTGACACAGATGCCGAGGCCGAAGCCGCGGCCCGCTACGCCATCGCCATCACCAAAAACGTTGCCACCGAATCCAGCACCGCGCACGACACCAGCGTGCTTTTGCTGGACGCCGCGCCCACCTTCGCCGCACTGCTTGACGACATGGAATCCGGCGTGCCCGTACCCGTGATAGCCCGCCGCTTCCATGACGCTTTCGTGCAGGCCATCGTGCAGATGGCGCAGCTCACCAACGCGCTCTACGGCATTGCCACCGTGGCGCTCGGCGGCGGCGTGTTCATGAACCGCTACCTGACCGAGCACGCGCTGGCCGCGCTGCAGGCCGCGGGCTTCACCGTGGCCCTGAGCCGCGAGCTGCCGCCCAACGACGGCGCCATATCCTACGGCCAGGCAGCCGTATGCGCCGCGCGCCTTGCCGCCGGCATCAACGACGCCGCAACCCGCAGCCCCGCTGCCGCATCGGCCGACCCCGCTGACGACGGCGCCGCCGCGTCCGTTTCCACCACCGAACCCACCGCATAAGGAGCTTTGCCATGTGCCTTGCAATCCCCGCCCGCATCACCGAAATCGACGAGAACCGCCTGGCCACCGTCGACATCCTGGGTGTCACCCGCACCATCGCGTTGGACCTCACGCCGCAGGCCGGCCCCGGCGACTTCGTGCTCGTTCACGCCGGCTTCGCCATCGAGGTCGTGTCCGAAGAGCACGCGCAGGAGACCCTGGAGCTCATCCGCCAGTTCCCCGAGCTGGCCGATATCGAAGGGGCGTAAGCCATGGCCGCCGAAGTGAACGCCGGCGCCGGCCCCGCGCCCGCCGCATCCTCCCCCGCAGCCGGCCCTGCGCCCGCCGCGCTCGACCCCAAGGCCTTCAAGGATCCGGTCCTGGCGCGCGGCCTGATCGAGAGCATCCGCTCGCTGGCCCCCGAGCACGCCACGCTCATGGAGGTCTGCGGCACCCACACCGTGGCCATCGCGCGCAACGGCATCCGCGACCTCATGCCCGAGGGCTGCCGTCTTGCCAGCGGCCCGGGTTGCCCGGTGTGCGTGACCTCCAATCGCGACATCGACACCGTGATCGCGCTTTCGCGCATCCCGAACGTGATCATAGCCACCTTCGGCGACATGACGCGCGTGCCCGGCTCCACATCATCCCTGCTCAAGGAACAGGCCGCCGGCCGCGACATCCGCATCGTGTATTCGCCGCTGGATGCGCTCACCATCGCACGCGAAAACCCCGACCGCCCCGTCGTGTTCGTGGGCGTGGGTTTCGAAACCACCACCCCGCTGGTGGCCATGGCCATCAAGCGCGCCGAGACCGCCGGCCTTGAGAACTTCAGCGTCTTCGCCGCGCACAAGAACATGCCCGGCGCCTTGGACGTGCTCATGCGCGACCCGGAGCTGAAGGTGGACGCGCTGATCCTGCCCGGCCACGTGAGCACCATCATCGGCGTGGAACCTTACCGCTTCTTGGCCGAAAAGTACGGCATCCCCGGCGTAGTCACCGGGTTCGAGCCGCTGGACGTGCTGCAGGGCATCGCCATGCTGATGCGCCAGCTGCACGAAGGCCGCGCGGACATCGAGAACGCCTACGCGCGCGGCGTCATGCCGCAGGGCAATCCCGTTGCGCTGGCCGCCATCGACGAGGTCTTCGAAACCTGCACCGCCACCTGGCGAGGCCTTGGCCCCATCGAAGGCAGCGGCTACAAGATCCGCGAGCGCTTCGCCCGCTTCGACGCCCTGGTGCGCCACGAGCCTGAAGCTGAGCCCACCCGTGATCCGCGCGGTTGCCGCTGCGGAGACGTGCTGCGCGGCATCATGGCGCCCAGCGACTGCCCGCTGTTCCGCACCGTATGCAGCCCCGAAAACCCCGTGGGCCCGTGCATGGTCAGCTCCGAGGGCAGCTGCGCCGCCTACTACCGGTACTACTGAGCGGACGCTGCCGACTTACGACCCCGCGAGGCGGCGTCCGGCCAATCACAGGACTTTCGACAGACCGCGGCAATCGAACGAGTTGCCGCGGCCTCCGCATTCTTCGAAGGATGAGACGATATGAGCAGGACATGAAAACATTGAGAGCCCCTGCTGCATGCGAATC